>NZ_JBAUSA010000404.1:0-3312 GCF_049581465.1 Caballeronia sp.
GAGGTATTCGCGGTTTGAACGCGTTTCTTTGCTTCGTTTCTTTTCGCGTTTGAAAAGAAATGAAGTCCCGCCCCGGATAGGGGCTAACAGAAATAAGCAAGAAAATCCGACTTAAGCAGAACGACCATGCTAGCAGAAGGACTCAATGCTAGCCCCACACTCGCCGCGAGCAGCACCCCTCCGCACTAGCCCAACACTCACCGCTAACAGAACCGCCCAAAACCCCAGCCCGCCGGCCAGGCCCACCGGCCAACGCCCCCGGAGTTACTTGGGCTGCATCCGAATCGCCCCATCCAGGCGAATCACTTCGCCATTGAGCATGGGGTTGTCGAATATTTGCTTGACCAGCATTGCGTACTCGGCCGGCTTGCCCAACCGCGATGGAAACGGAACCATCGCCCCGAGCGCGTCCTGCACTTCCTGCGGCATGCCGAGCAACATCGGCGTTTCGAAGAGCCCCGGTGCAATCGTCATCACGCGAATTCCATTCCGCGACAAATCGCGGGCAATCGGCAACGTCATCCCCACCACGCCGCTTTTCGATGCCGCATAGGCCGCCTGACCAATCTGCCCGTCGTAAGCCGCAACCGATGCCGTACTTACAATCACGCCACGCTCCCCAGCCGCATTCGGCTCGTTCTTCGACATCGCTGCTGCCGCGAGGCGAATCATGTTGAACGTGCCGATCAAATTCACACCGATGGTCTTCGCGAACAAGTCGAGCGCGTGCGGCCCATCCTTCCCGACGGTCTTCGCTGCCGGCGCGATCCCCGCGCAATTCACCAGTCCGCGCAGGCTGCCGAGCTGCGTCGCGGCTTCCACTGCGCGCAAGCCGTCGTCTTCGCGGCTCACGTCGCATTTCACGAACACGCCCCCCAGTTCGTTCGCCAGCTTTTCACCGGCTGCTTCGTTCATGTCGGCGAGAACTACCTTGCCGCCGTGATCGCGCACGAGCTGCGCAGTCGCCGCGCCAAGCCCCGACGCACCGCCCGTGATAAGAAATACGTTGTCCTGGATGTCCATGTCCTGTGCTCCTCAATGATTAAAGTGATCTGTGGCGCCGCTGAAAACGCAGAAACCCGCTCGGACAATAGATCGCGAGCGGGCTTCCAGACGGCCTATGACTGTGAATCAGGTCAGCGCATCGAATACGCGGCCGCGGATTTCATCGACGGTACCGAGACCCGAAATCCGCCGATACTCCGGCGCCTTCATGCCGTTGTCGCCGCTGTGCGCAGCCCAGGTGTTGTAGTACTCGATCAGCGGCTTGGTCTGCGCCACGTATACTTCCAGGCGCTTCTTGACGGTCTCTTCCTTGTCGTCGTCGCGCTGGATCAGCGGCTCGCCGGTCACGTCGTCCTTGCCTTCCTGCTTCGGCGGATTGAACTTGACATGGTAGGTGCGACCCGATGCCGCATGCGAGCGACGTCCACTCATTCGCTCGATGATGTCGTTGAACGGTACATCGATTTCCAGCACGTAATCGATAGCTACGCCGGCTTGCTTCATGGCGTCGGCCTGGGGCAGGGTACGCGGGAAACCGTCGAATAGATAACCGTTCGCGCAATCAGGCGCCTGCAGCCGTTCTTTCACGAGATTAATGATTAATGTATCCGGCACGAGTTCGCCGGCGTCCATGAATCGCTTCGCCTCGATACCCAGCGCAGACCCCGCCTTCACGGCGGCGCGCAACATATCGCCTGTCGAAATCTGCGGAATGTCGAACTTCTCTTTGATGAAGGTGGCCTGGGTGCCCTTGCCGGCGCCCGGAGCGCCCAACAGGATCAAACGCATGGTGATATCTCCGAATCGAATAGAAACCGCTGCGCAGCGAGGCTTATTTGGCGTCTGGTCCCACAAGAAGGGCAAGGGGCGGATCGCTCGGGCGGCGCCGGAAACGAGGCAGCCGAGCCGAATTCAGGAGACGGCGCGGCACCAGTCGACATCGGCGCTAATCAAGCGATGCGCTGACCGGACGGCTCGCGCTACCGTTTGATTATGCCACGCGTCGTCACAATCGCGGCTCGAAAAACTGCTGTGAAGCCCGTAAATTGGGGCGGAGCGGGGTTTACGCGGGTTGTCGCGAAAGAGCCGGTCGCGTTAGGACTGATCCGAAAACCACGCGCGCACGCGAGCGAGATCGGCGGGAGTATCGACACCCGGCGGCGGCGCGTCGTGCGTGACCAGCACCGCAATTCGCTCGCCATGCCAGAGCGCGCGAAGCTGTTCGAGCGCCTCGGCTTCTTCGATTGGCGCTTGGGAGAGGCCGGGAAACGCGCGCAGGAATTTCGCCCGATACGCATATAAACCGATGTGCCGCAGCACGTTCGACGGCACGCGAGCCCGAACGCCGAGCGTAGCGATGTCCGGCCAATCCTTTTGCCAGGCGTCACGCGACCACGGGATCGGCGCACGCGAAAAGTACAGCGCGACGCTCTTCGAATCGAGGACGACTTTCACGACGTTCGGATTGAAAACATCGGCGGGGTCCGAGATCGGATGCGCGGCGGTCGCGATCGCGCAGGCCGGAAAGTCGGCGAGATGCGCGGCCACGTTGCGCACCAGCGCCGGGTCGATCAGCGGTTCGTCGCCCTGCACATTGACCACGATGGTGTCGTCGCTCCAGCCGAAATGCGTCGCGACTTCGGCAAGTCGATCCGTGCCGGTGGGGTGATCGGCACGCGTGAGCATCGCGTCGAAGCCATGTTCCTTCGCGACGTCGACCACGCGCGGCGAATCGGTCGCGATCAACACTTGCTGCGCGCCGGACAACCGCGCGCGCTCGGCCACGCGTACGACCATGGGCTTGCCGGCGATCTCCGCGAGCGGCTTGTCCGGCAAGCGCGTGGACGCAAGGCGCGCCGGAACTACAGCGATAAACGCGGGCGCAACCGGCACGTGGGCGTTCATAAAACTCAGTTCCCGCCAGCGGGGGTCAAAGGGTCGACGGGCGTGCCTTCCACAGTCTGGCGTGCTTCGTCGGGCAGCATGACGGGGATGCCGTCGCGGATCGGGTAGGCGAGTTTGTCGGCGTTGCAGATCAATTCCTGCGCGGCCCGGTCGTAGGTGAGCTGGCTCTTGCAGATCGGGCAGACAAGGATTTCAAGCAGGCGTGCGTCCACGGAGTTTCTCCACAACTAATTCTATGAGGCGGGGCTTTAGCACGGCTTCCACTGGAACGACCCAGATGCGCGCATCACGCCAGGCCCCGAATTTTACTGCATCCTTCTCTGTGATCAGGATGCAATCGGCGTCGATGCCGGCAAACGGGTTGTCGCGGTAATCGTAGTGATCGGGGAACGCGCGCGTGGC
>NZ_JBAUSA010000405.1:0-2790 GCF_049581465.1 Caballeronia sp.
CGCCCGATGTTTCTGACGCATTCTGCCCGAATCGGCGTGCAAGAGTACATCCAGCACGCGAGCTTGAAGGTCTCCTCTCGGGAAAGTCGGAGGGCCGTTGTGGGTCGGGCAGCGACCACCGGCAGCCGGCAGCCGGCAGCCGGCGCAGACTAACGTTCCCTTCATTCGAAAGGAGAACGTCATGGAAACGACCGCGATCAACACACCGGGGCGTGTCCCGTGGAACAAGGGCAAGTTCACAGGACAGAAGCCACCGTTGAAACTGAAGGAGATCTGGGCCATCCGGATTCGCTTGCAACTTTCGGCGCGGACACGTGATCTCGCGATTTTCAACCTGGCCATCGACAGCAAGTTGAGAGCATGCGATCTGACCAAGCTACGAGTGCGTGATATTTGCCACGGCCAACATGTCATATCCCGGGCAACGGTCATGCAGCAGAAAACGCAGCGTCCGGTCCAGTTCGAGCTTACCGAGCAGACCCGGGATAGCGCGGAAGCGTGGATCAGGACCGCCGGACTGTCGCAGTCGGACTTTCTGTTCCCAAGCAGGATTCACGGGTCGCCGCACCTTTCAACGCGTCAATACGCTCGCCTCGTGCATCGCTGGATCGCATCAATTGGTCTCGACGACACGGCGTACGGGACCCATACCATGCGTCGGACAAAGGCATCCCTGATCTACCGGCGCACAAAGAATCTGAGGGCGGTCCAGTTGTTACTTGGCCATTCCAAACTTGACTATCTCCCGCGCGGAACTATGTCCCGTGGCGCACGAGACTTACGGGACGACATCAGCCGGCCGTGCGCAGCGCGGGACATAGGTGTGGCCTATAGGCCCTTCAAGAACGCCAGCAATCGGTCATCTGGTCGATACCGTCCCGGTTTGCCTTTAGGGGGCGTGGTCCTGTCCAGAACCGCCTGTTTTAATGTGAGGTTGGCGTCCAGGTAGACCTGTGTGGTTTCAACCGATTCGTGACCGAGCCAGAGTGCGATTACTGAGGGGTCGACACCTTCTTGCAGCAGATCCATCGCTGTCGTGTGTCGCAACACATGCGGGCTCACGCGCTTGTTCTTCAGTGAAGAGCATTCGTTCGTGGCCGCTAAGACATGCTTGTGAAGCAGGTAGTGAACGCCGTGTGCGCTCAACCGGCCGCCGCGCGCATTGGGGAACAGTGGCTGATTCTCGGCCCGCGGCGGCTCTCGAACCCACGCGGCCAACACGGCGCGGGTGCTCTTGCTCAATGGCGTGCAACGCTCCTTGCGCCCCTTGCCAAACACGCGTACATGCGCGCCGGCACCAATGTGCAGGTCCTCGCGCCGAAGGCCGGTCAGCTCGGACAGGCGTAACCCCGTCTGCACAGCCAACAACAACAGAGCGTGATCGCGGCGACCTGACCAAGTCTGCTGGTCCGGCGCGGCCAGCAACGCATCGACCTCCTGTCGGCTCAGGAATGGGACCAATGCGCGGCTAAAGCGCTTGGCCGGGATGGCCAGCACACGCTGGATGTGCGCTGAGTGTGACGGCATCTCGAAGGCCGCATACCGGAAGAACGAGTGCACTGCCGTCAAGCGCAGGTTACGCGTTCGAGCCGTGATGCCACGAACCTGCTCCTGTTCATCCAGGAAGTCCGTTACCAGCGGCGCATTGATGTCTTCCAGTGCCAGAGTGGATGGCGCTTTATGCAGGCGTCGCTGTACAAATTCCAGCAGTAACCGGAATGTGTCGCGGTACGATGCGATCGTGTGCACACTAGCCTGGCGCTGGTGCATCAGGCGCTGGATGAAGAACTTCTCCAGCAAGGCGGCGAAGCTGGGCTCCCTAGTCATGATGATTCTCCCCAACGGCGTTCAAGGCGATCCATCGCTTGTGCCATCAACTCGGGCGACCCGCTCAAATACCAGTATGTGCCGGCCACATAGATGTGCCCAAGATAGGTCGACAGCACCGGCAACAAGCGCCAGGCGTCCTCTCCAGACTGATACCAACGTATCAGCACGTCAACGGCGAAGCGATGCCGGAAGTCATGCAACCGTGGCCTCTTGCTTGCGCCTTCGGCACGCAGTCCCGTTTGCCGTGACAGTGCGTAGAACGTCCGATGAACGCGACCTATGTCGAGCCGGGTGCCGCGACTCGTGACGAACACATAGGACGAGACCTGGCGACCCAGGAACTGTTTGCGGCGCCTGAGGTAGTCAGCCAGGACGGTACAGGTGGTCGGATGAATTGGGACTAGGCGCGATCGGCCGAGCTTGGCACCGCGAATCGTCAGAACGGCGTCTTCGAGGTCCACGTCCCCAAGCTCGAGGTTCAGCGCTTCGCTGATACGCAGGCCGGTAACGCTGAGCAAGCCGATGAGGCAATGGAACACCCACGGCCGCAGCGGCGTCGACGGCCAGGCCACCGGCAGTTCCAATGCCGCATTCAGCAAGCGCCGTACTTCCGCCTCCGTGTATAAATGAGGTCTGGCTCGCGTAGACCGATGGGGCAACATGCCGACCGGTGGAATTTCTGTGCGGGTGTCGGTGGCACTGCGGTGGCGGGCAAAGCCGCGTACGAAGCAAAGACGCCTGGCCCATTCTGCGGGTTGAACCGACGGATTTTGCGCCCACTCTAGAGCGAGGCCGGTGCTGATATGCTCGGCATGCCGCGTCTCCATGAAACTGACGAACCGTGGCAACAGCAAGCCGGCATCGTGCATCTTGAAGCCCAGGCTGCGGCGCAGGTCAAGGCACTCCTGAAGTGCCTCTCGAAGCGTGTTCATCGTGCACCTCCTGGCCAGGCCATGGCTA
>NZ_JBAUSA010000406.1:0-5196 GCF_049581465.1 Caballeronia sp.
GGTCAAGGTGGATGGCAAGGACGTCAAGTACGACCAGGAGAAGACCGGATATGGCTGGCGAACCGATGCCGTACTCGACGCGTCGTCCGCGACCTTGCCGACCACTTGCCAGATGAAGCGCCCGAACTAGGCCAGGATTGCCCGCGCCCAATGAAGGACTTGCCGTAAGGACCGTTCGTGGAATTTTTTGTCATCTCCCTGTTGAACGGCGTCAGCTACGGGTTGCTGCTGTTCTTGCTGTCGTCGGGGCTCACACTGATCTTCAGCATGATGGGTGTGCTCAATTTCGCACACGCCAGCTTCTACATGCTGGGGGCCTATTTTGCCTACACGATTGCCAGCAAGATCGGCTTCTGGCCGGCACTTGTTTTCGCCCCGCTGCTGGTGGTGTTCGTCGGCGCGCTGGTCGAACGCTTCGGCCTGCGTACGGTGCACAAGTACGGACACGTGGCCGAACTCCTGTTCACCTTCGGCCTTGCCTACCTGATCGAAGAGGGCATCAAGCTCGCCTGGGGACAGGCCGCCGTGCCCTACCGTATCCCTCCCGAACTGGACGGTC
This sequence comes from Caballeronia sp., assembly GCF_049581465.1. GTDB lineage: Bacteria > Pseudomonadota > Gammaproteobacteria > Burkholderiales > Burkholderiaceae > Caballeronia. The sequence continues at coordinate 560 of NZ_JBAUSA010000406.1, forward strand.
CGCTGTTCCATGTTTTCAACTCGACGTTTCCCAAGTACCGCGCCTTTATGATGCTGCTGTCGGTGTCGATGCTGGCGGCAATTTACCTGGTGCTTACCCGTACGCGCATCGGACTGGTCATACAGGCCGCGCTCACTCATCCGCAGATGGTCGAGGCGCTCGGCCACAACGTGCAGCGCGTGTTCATGCTGGTGTTCGCCGGTGGCGCCGCGCTCGCGGGTGTGGCTGGCGTGATTGGCGGCAATGCGTTCGTCACCGCTCCTTCGATGGCCGCCTCGGTTGGCACGATCGTGTTCGTGGTGGTGGTGGTGGGCGGCATGGGTTCGCTCGGCGGTGCGTTCGTCGCCTCGCTCCTGATCGGACTGCTACAGACTTTCGCCATCGCCATCGACGTCTCGCTGTCCGACCTGTTCGGCGTGTTCGGCCTTCATGTGACGAGCGCCACACTGCTGCCCTCGGTGTTCGATCTAACTGTGTCGCAGATGGCGCCGGTGCTACCCTATTTGCTGATGGTGGTGATGCTGATTGTGCGCCCACGTGGCTTGATGGGAACCCGGGAAGGCTAGACTCATGAAAACGACCATGCAGCAAAACTACAAGCCCGCGGCGGCCCAGGGCCCTCTGCGTTACCGCCGCCGTCAACTCGCGCACTACGCAATCTGGGGCCTGGCCGCCCTCGTGATGCTGGTCGCGCCGCTGTGCTTCTCCAGCCGGTTTGCGATCGCGTTGTTGTCGCAGATGGGGATCATGATCATCTTCGCGCTGTCGTACAACATGTTGCTGGGCCAGTCCGGCATGCTGTCCTTCGGCCACGCGATCTATTCGGGTCTGGGCGCATTCATCGCCGTGCACGTTCTGAATGCGGTCGGCGCGGGCCAGATCTGGTTGCCCGTCTCGCTTCTGCCACTGGCAGGCGGGCTCGGCGGCGCGTTTTTCGGCGTGCTGTTCGGCTACGTGACCACGCGGAAAGCGGGCACCACGTTCGCCATGATCACGCTGGGTATTGGCGAGATGGTGTACGCCAGTTCGCTGATGTTTCCCGACTTCTTCGGCGGCGAAGGCGGCGTCTCGTCGAACCGCGTGGTCGGCCATGCGGTGCTCGGTATTACGTACGGCCCCGGGCGTCAGGTGTACTACCTGATCGCGGTGTGGTGCCTGCTGTCGATGATCGCGATGTACGCCTGGACGCAGACGCCTCTGGGCCGGATCGCCAACGCCGTACGAGACAATCCCGAGCGGGCTGAGTTCGTGGGTTACGACACGCAGCGCGTGCGCTACCTCGTGATGATCATGTCAGCCTTTTTTGCCGGCATTTCCGGCGGCCTGTCGGTCATCAACTTCGAGATCGTATCGGCCGAGAATGTCGGTGCTGCGCAATCCGGCGGTGTTTTGCTGGCCACGTTCATCGGCGGCGGCGGCTTCTTCTTTGGCCCCGTGATTGGAGCCGTGCTGTACGTCCTGTTCGCAGTAGCGCTGTCCAGCCTGACCCATGCATGGCTGCTGTATCTGGGGCTGTTCTTCGTGGTCGTGGTGATGTTCGTGCCGGGCGGCATCGCGAGTTTGCTGATGAAGCAGGTGCCGCTAATCACTGGACGTAAGCTTGGCCGGATGCTGCCCTCGTACTCGGTGGCGCTGGGTGCGGGCCTGGTGTTGCTGGCGGCGTTGATCCTGACCGTGGAACTGATCTACAAGCTGCAGATCGACAGCGACAACGGCACCAGCATGTCGCTGGCGGGGATTGGCTTTGACGCATCCTCGCTCAAGCCCTGGGCAGTCGCGGCGGCGCTATGGATGGCAGGCGCGCTCGGCTGGCGGGCGGCGGTGGCAGGAGTGTATCGGGCCTGGGACGAAGTGCAGACGGAACTGGCAGGAGGCGCGGTATGACGGCGGCACTGGAATTGAGCGAAGTGCGCAAGAAGTTCGGCCAGACCGAGATCATCCGGGGAGTCAATCTAAGCATCCCGAAGGGCGAGCGCCATGCGCTGATTGGTCCCAATGGTGCGGGAAAGTCGACAACCTTCAACCTGATCTCGGGACGCAGCACGCCGAGTTCTGGTTCGGTAAAGCTCAACGGCACAGAGATCGGCGGCCTCAAGCCTTTTGTGATTAATCGCATGGGACTATCGCGCAGCTTCCAGATCACGAACATCTTTCACCGGCTTTCGGTGTTCGAAAACCTTCGCTGCGCGGTGCTGTGGTCGCTGGGCTACAAGTACTCCTTCTGGCATCGGCTGGCCGGATTGCACGACGCGCGTCAGCGTGCCGACGAGGTACTGGAACTGATCGGGCTGCAGCGCCTGCGGGACACTCAGGCAGGCCTGCTGACCTACGCCGAGCAGCGTGCACTGGAGATCGGCATTACCATCGCTGGCGGCGCCGAGGTGATCCTACTCGACGAACCGACTGCCGGCATGAGCCGTTCAGAATCAGACCAGGCGGTGGAGTTGATACGCAACGTGACCGTGGGCAAGACACTAGTGATGGTCGAGCACGACATGGGTGTGGTCTTCGGCCTGGCGGACCGTATCTCGGTACTGGTGTACGGAGAGGTCATCGCGACCGACACACCCGAGGCCATTCGCAACAGTGTCAAGGTCAAGGAGGCCTACCTCGGCACGACCCTCGACGAGACCTCCAGCGAGGGAACCCACTGATGACGCGGAGCATGCTGACCGTGCAAGGCTTGCACGCCTACTACGGCAAGAGCCACATTCTGCAAGGCGTCGACGTGCACGTCGACGAGGGCGAGATCGTCACCTTGCTCGGGCGTAACGGCGTGGGGCGCTCCACCATGGCCAAGACCATTCTCGGCATGGTCAAGGCTACGGGTTCCGTACGCTTTCGTGGCGAAGAGATCCTGGGACACCGCACCTTCGAGATCGCGCAGTTGGGCATTGGTTACGTGCCCGAGAACCGTGACATCTTCCCCACGCTAACCGTGCATCAGAACTTGTTGTTAGGCGAAAAGCGCAATCCGCGCCGGGCCGAACGCCGCTGGACCATGGCTGACATGTATGGCTTGTTCCCGCGCCTGAAAGAACGCGAACACACCCCTGCGGGGGTGCTCTCGGGCGGCGAGCAGCAGATGTTGACGCTGTGCCGCACGTTGATGGGCGACCCGGATCTGATCCTGATCGACGAACCGACCGAAGGACTGGCGCCGAAACTGGTGACACTGGTGGGCGAGTATCTGCAGGCGCTCAAGGAACGCGGCGTGTCGGTGCTGCTGATCGAGCAGAAGCTGGCTATTGCGCTCGACATCTCGCAGCGAGTCTATGTGATGGGCCACGGCCACATCGTATTCGAGGGCACGCCGTCAGAGCTGAAAGCCAATGCGCAGGTACGCAAGGAATGGCTCGAAGTGTAGGTTCGTCGGCACGTCCAAGGACCTTGTTGTCCAGCTATCCGAAACGAATAACGAAACGCACAATAAAAAGGAACACCAATTGCGAGCAGCTATCGTGGGCGCCGGTTCCCTTGGGACCATCATCGGCGCACTGATCAACCACGCGGGAAAACAGATTGATCTGGTCGATGCCTATAGGGATCACGTCGACGCGCTTAATACGTCCTGTGCGACCAAAACCGTCGCAATCGACTTGAATGTGCCGGTAAAGGCATACACCCCGGATCAGTTGACGGGCACATACGATCTCGTGTTCCTGCTGACCAAGCAGACCAGCAATCAGGAAACGCTCGCGCATCTGTTGCCTTACCTTCATCCGGATAGCTCGGTATGCACGTTGCAGAATGGAATTCCCGAGCATTCCGTCGCAGCACTTGTGGGTCGCGAACGCACCCTGGGCGGCGCAGTCGGGTTTGGCGCAACCTGGTTGCGGCCCGGCGTTTCTTCCCTGACATCGAGTTACGAGGCGATGAAAAACTTCGCATTTGAGATTGGCGAGATCGACGGCGCTGTTCGCCCGCGGCTGCAGGTAGTCCAGGCATATCTGGAATGCGTCGGAAAAACCGAGATACGGTCCGATCTGATGGGTATTCGGTTCTCCAAAGTTCTTATGAATGCCACGTTCAGCGGCATGTCCACCGCGCTGGGCTGCACTTTTGGGGATGTGCTTGCCGATCCCAAAGCCATGGTGTGCCTGGCGTTTGTCGCCGATGAATGCATCAAGGTGGCTCAAGCTCACGGCGTTCGGCTGGTGGCGATGCAAGGCGAAGATCTTGAGTTTTTCAAATTGCTAAGCGCCACTGATATACCGTCGAAGATGGTCCTTTATAGGAAGATCTGGGGAGCGCACACCGGGTTGAAGGCAAGCATGCTTCAGGATCTCGAGAAAGGGCGCGATACAGAAATCAACTTTATCAACGGCCTGATATGCCAGAAAGGGCGCGAGCGTGATGTCGCGACTCCCTTTAACGACAAGATCGTCGAGTTGGTAACCGAGGCTCAACAGCGACGTGGAGTCAATAACTTTGGCTATCTGAGCCGATTCGACGAGTTGTTGAACATCCACGCGAACGACCTTCCTAACCAGGTTGCATGGTCATGATTGCACTCGACCACACTCATGACCCGGCTGTGCGCAGCTGGATAGACTCCGCCAACGCGGTTGGCACTGACTTTCCGATCCAGAACCTGCCCTTCTCGGTGTTCCGCCGGCGCGGCACGCAAGAGACCT
>NZ_JBAUSA010000407.1:0-1782 GCF_049581465.1 Caballeronia sp.
TATCTGTTCTTGATGATCGTGGGCGGCTTGTCCGGCTTCTTCGTCGTGCCGATGAATGCGTTGCTGCAACATCGCGGACACGTCTTGCTGTCGGCCGGGCATTCCATCGCGGTACAGAATTTCAACGAAAATCTCTCGGTGCTGATCATGCTGTGCCTGTACGCGGTGCTCGTGTGGCTCGATGTCCCGATCCAGCTCGTCATCGTGTTGTTTGGCACGTTCGTCTGCCTGATGATGTATTTTGTGATGCGCCGGCATCAGGCGAATCAGCGCGCCTTCGATTCCGTCGCCCTGATCGGCGAGTCGAGGCACTGAGCCCTGGGCTCTTTCGCGGCCGGCGCGATTGTGCCGCGCGCGATAATCCTGCCGTAGCCCTTATTTTTCGACACTACTCATGCTTGCCCCCGATCTCTTCCCGTTCGCCATGCGCGTGCGCGAGCGCGCGCCGCTCATCCATTGCCTGACGAATCTCGTCGTGACCAACTTCACCGCGAATGTGCTGCTTGCGGTTGGAGCCGCGCCGGCGATGGTCGTCGCGCGCGAGGAGGCGGCCGAATTCGCGGCGGTGGCGAACGCGTTATCGGTGAATCTCGGCACGCTGGACTTGCCGCAGACCAAATCGATCCGCGCGGCCATCGATGCCGCCAACCAAGCTGGAAAACCCTGGATTCTCGATCCTGTCGCGGTCGGTCCGCTGCGGTTTCGCACTGAATTCGCGTTCGATCTTTTGGAGCTGACACCTGCGGTGATTCGCGGCAACGCGTCCGAGATCATCAGCCTGGCGGGCGGCGCGTCGAGTGGACGCGGCGTGGACAGCATGGCGCTGGCAGAAAGCGCTGTCGATGCCGCGCAGCTCCTCGCGATGAAAACGGGCGCGGTCGTGGCTGTGACGGGCGCAACTGACTACGTAACCGACGGCCGCCGTACTGTGGCGTTGTCGAACGGGTCGGCTTTGATGACGCGGGTGACGGGCGTCGGGTGCGCGTTATCGGCGACGGTCGCAGCGTTCGCGGGCGTCGCCGATGAAGGTGAACGTTGGGCTGCGACGGTTGCGGCGATTGCGTATTCGAGCATCGCGGGCGAACTGGCCGCGCGCGATGCCGCGTTGCCCGGCAGTTTTGCAGTCGCGTATCTTGACCGGCTGGCATCGCTCGATGCAGCGACGTTCGCGGCGACCTTGGTGATGGGTGAACATGTCGTTTGATCTCTCGCTGTATCTTGTCCTCGATCCGGTGCAGTGCGGAGGTCATGCGCGCGCGCTCGACGTGACGCGTGCGGCGCTGGATGGCGGCGTGACGATCGTGCAACTTCGCGCGCCCGAATGGCACAAGCGCGCATGGCTTGAGCTCGCGCTCGATCTTCTGCCGCTCACGCGCGAGCGCGGCGTGCCGCTGATCATCAACGATCATGTCGATGTAGCGCTCGCTTGCGGTGCCGATGGGGTGCATGTCGGACAGCGTGATTTGCCGGCCCGGGTCGTGCGCGAGATGCTTGGGGCCCGTGCGTTGATTGGGTTATCGGTATCGGATGAAAGTCAGGTCGATGACGCTAATTCGCTGGGAAGCGTGATCGATTATGTGGGTATTGGGCCGGTGTTTGATACGGCGACCAAGCCGGATGCGTCGACGGCGTGCGGGATTGACGGGCTTGCTGCGATGTGCGCCCGGGTTTGGGTTCCTAGCGTCGCTATTGGGGGCATTCAGTTGCACAATGCCGCTGATGTTAAGCGCGCGGGGCCGGGTGGGATCGCGGTGGTGTCGGCGATATGCAAGGCCGGGGATC
>NZ_JBAUSA010000408.1:0-5467 GCF_049581465.1 Caballeronia sp.
ATCGGCGCGAGCATTCAACGCAACGTGAGCGCCAGCCCGACGATCGAGCGCTACGTGCTCGACATCTGGCGCGCGACCGAGAACCCGCAGCAATTCGATATTGCGCTGGAAGGCGTCGACATGGAGCGGCTCATCCTCGTTGGTGCGAGTCCGCGCGGCATGAGCGCGCTCCTGCGCGCGGCTCGGGTGGTCGCGTGGCTCGCCGGGCGCTCGCATTTGGTGCCAGAAGATATTCACGCTGTATTGCTGCCCGCGCTCGGGCATCGCGTGTTCTTTACGCCAATCTATGAACTGCGCCGCCAGGAACTGGCGGAAGCGCTGATTGCGCAGATCATGGCGAGAGTCGCGGTGCCTTAATATCATGACTACATTGAGCGCAATGCCAGAATTTCACTACCGGCTGCCAATGCGCGCCGGCGGTGCGCGGCCCGGATCGCATCCCGGTTCGAGCTTCGGCGCGGGTCAGGCATTCGCCATGCATGCGCGTCTTTTCGATCATCCAGATCCACGCCGTGTTGATTTACGCGCGAGCTTGCGGGCTATTCCCGCCGAATGGCTCGTTCGCGTTCATCTGCAACGCGTCGCCGTACCGGTCTATGTAGTGATCGATGTATCAGCGTCGATGCGCTTCGGGCGGCTCAAATCCAAGCTCGACGTTGCGGCGGATTTTGTGGCTGCGCTGGGTTACAGCGCGTTCCGTGCAGGCGATCAGGTCGGCATGCTCGCGTTCGATGCCGCCGAGCGCGAAGAACTCTATTCACCGGCGCGCCATGGTCAGGGTGTCGGTGACGTGATGGAGGCCACTTTGCGCGATGTCGCGAGGTCGCCCGGCGTGGCGGGAGGCATTGATGGGCTGGAACAATCGGTCGCAAAACTCGCCGGGCGGCAGGGAATTATCTTTATTGTCTCGGATTTTCATTGGCCGCTGAAACGGCTGCCGAAGATACTCGATACGTTGACCCATGCCTATGTCATCCCAATGGTTGTATGGGATCACGCGGAAGTCGAACCGCCGGAGCATGGCGCGCTGCTCGCCGTCGACGACGCTGAAACAGGTGAGCGCCGAACATTGTGGCTGCGGGATAAAACACGTCGGGATTGGCGAGATGCCGTCGTGCAGCGGCGTGCCGAAATCAAGCAGCTTTTCGATAAACGCGGCATACGGCCGTTCTTCGTTCAGGGCGCATTCTACGCCGAAGCGTTGTCGCGATACTTCCTGGAAGCGGTCGCATGAGCCTGTTCGCGCGTCTTCTAATTTTCGCTATCACGGCAGTAATCCTAAGCATGACGCCTGCCGCAAGGGCGGCGCCTGCACCGGCCACCGTCGAGCAGCCGCGCGCATTCGGCCACACGATCGGCGACGTGCTTTCGCAGCGCATCCTTCTCCCATTCAGCAACGACATTGTGAGCACCCTCCCGATGCCATCGACGGGGCGTATCGGCATTTGGTTCGAGCGCCGCAATCCGCGCATTGAAACGGATGTGGAAGGTCGCCGATGGATGGTCGTCGACTACCAGATCACGAACGCGCCGCAAACGCTCACAACCATTGCTCTCCCTGCTCTGACACTGGCGTCGCTACACGTGCCCGAATGGCCGGTAAGCGTGAGTCCGCTAACGCCGCGGACGGCATTTGGCATGGGCGACCTTCAGCCGCTGCGTCCTGACCGGCAAGCACCGTTGCCCGCCATTGCGCCGCTGCGCCGGCAGACCATTTGGGCGTTTGGGTTGCTCACGCTGACGCTTGCCGCGTGGTTCGGCTGGTGGAAATGGCGTAACACACGCGAAGCGGCGCGCTTGCCGTTCGCGCGGGCGTACATCGAGATACAGCGGTTAACGTTATCCCAACCCGATAAAAACGCACACGGGTGGCTGTGTCTGCACCGTGCGCTAAACGAGACGGCGGGGCAGGTCGTGCACGCCGGTTCGCTGCCGGGCTTGCTTGCAAGAGCGCCGCATTTGCAAGCGCTGCAGCCGCAACTCGAACGCTTCTACCAGCACTCAGGCGAGCGTTTCTTTGCTTCACATTCAGCCGATACAAGCTTCCCCTTGCTCGACTTAAGCCGCGCGCTTTATCGTGCGGAAAGGCGCCAGCAGCGATGACCTTGCCTATCGACTTCGTTCATCCTTGGGCGCTGGTTTTAATGCCGCTCGCACTTCTTCCGTTGCTGCGCCGACGCGGCGATACGCTGAGATTTTCGCATATCGGATGGCTGTCGGTCGACCGGCTCGGACGCGCGGTCGGCATGTTATGGCGAGGCTGCGCCGTGCTGGCGATACTTGGCATAGTCATCGGTCTTGCAGGCCCGGGACGTTCCAATCTCCAGGTTCTGCGCACCGGCGCCGGTGCCGAAATTCTCATCCTGATGGACCGAAGTTCCAGCATGGATGACGCGATGGGACGCCAGCCTATCGACTCGCGGAGCATGTCGAAGAATGAAGTCGCACGTCGGGCAATAGCCCGTTTCGTCGATGATCGTCCGAACGACCGGCTCGCGTTCATGATGTTCAGCATCAGCCCTATACCGGTCATTCACTTCACGGCGAATCATCAAATCATTCAGGCTGCGATAGCTGGAACAGGCATTGGCCGCGGCATGGCGGACACGCAGCTCAATCGCGGTTTGCGCGCGGCGATCGGACAATTTGACGGACGTCGCTACGACAGCCGCCGGGTGATCGTACTTGTCTCCGACGGCGGCGCAAGGCTCGATCCACAAGCGCGTCGCGAGATAGAAGAAGGGCTCGCCCGCAATCAGATCGACCTGTACTTCATCTACTTGCGCAGTGGCGTATATAGCCCTGATCTGCGGGCGGTCGCCGCTAACGATACCTCCGACGAGGCCGAGCTGCACCGGTTTTTTATGACGTTGAAGTCCCCGTATCACCTCTATCAGGCAAGCGATGCCGACGCGATGGCCGCCGCCATGGCCGACATCAACCGGCAGCAAAAATATCCGGTGTCGTTTGTCGAGCAGTTGCCGCGGCAGGACCGCAGTCCTTATTGCTTCGCGGCCGCGCTGATCTTCTGCGCTTTGCTGCTCGCCCTGCATCTGGTTCAGGTCAGGAGTTGGGCATGAGACGCTCCTGGGCTCACATCGCGTTTGGACTTGTTGCGCTGGGTTGCGCGGCCGTCGCGACGTATGACGGACTACGTATGAAGTATGCTGAAGAGGTGCGCCAGGCTGTCGCCGACGCAGGCAGCGTGACCGGCGCGGCGTCCAGTCTGCCCGATGTACCCGATGAAACGGAGGCTCGATTGGCCCGTGCGATGGCGCTATCGAAAGCGGGCGCTTACGCTGACGCACAGAAACTCTACGATGCGCTGATACAGGACGACGCCAGCGGCGACCTGGCGCATGCGGCGCTTTTCGACCTCGGTAACATGTATGTACGTCAGGCCACGGGGGAGGGAAATCCCGGTCCTGTCAAATCGTTGCCGCTACTGGAACAGGCAAAGCAACGATACCGCCAGTTGCTGCGTGTTACGCCCGACGACTGGGACGCGCGCTACAACCTCGAGCGCGCGTTGTGGCTCGCACCGGAGGAGACAGAGAGCGCCGACGAGCCCGATGTCAAGGAGCAGCACGACATCAAGTTGCGGGGCGCTCAGGCCGAGGATTTGCCATGAAAATCGCTCCACTTGCGCGACATCTTGCGCGACATTTTTTCGACCGGCAACAATGGCCGCTTGTGCTCGCGCTGCTGCTGCTGGTCGTAGCGCTTGCGATGCCACCCGTCACTTTGCCCCGCGATACCGCGCGCTATATCGTCACCTTCGACATTACGCAAAGCATGGACACCGAGGACGTTGGTTCAAGCGATGCGCCATCTAGCCGGCTTGAATTCGCCCGTGCCGCCATGCGCGAAACGTTAGGGGAATTGCCGTGCGGATCGAAGGTCGGATGGAGTGTGTTTACCGGACAGCGCACCTTGCTGCTGATGCTGCCCATTGAAGTGTGCGGCAATTTCGACACGCTGCTGTCGTCGCTCAAGGAGATCGATGGGCGCATGCGCTGGACAAACTGGAGCCGCGTGGCCGAGGGCGGCATCTACTCGGCGGTGCGAACAGCGCACGAAGTCGGGCCGGATACCTCGGTGATCTTCGTGACCGACGGCCAGGAAGCGCCTCCTGTGTTGCCGTCGAATGATCGGGTACGCGAGTTGGCCAGCGAGAAGGTTCATGGCTGGCTTATTGGAGTTGGCGGGGACCAGCCCGCCAACATTCCAAAGACCGATGCCAACGGCAACAGGGTGGGATTCTGGAGCGCCGACGAAGTGATCCAGGTCCCGACCGTACCAGGCAAGCCGGCCACCGCGGAAAGCCACGAGGAGTTGTCGGAACTGCGAGGGGAGTACCTCGCGTCGGTGGCGTCACGTATTGGTTTTAAGTATCAGCGGCTGGTTGGGGCGCAAGCGTTGACCCGCGCCATGCTCGATCCGCAGTTGATGCATCGGGAGCCGGCCGCGACTAACCTTAACTGGTGTCCCGCGCTGCTTGCGTTGCTGCTGCTTACATGGCGATTCTTGCCTTCCTGGGGGTTGAGAGGCTTACGTTCAAGGCCGCGGCGTAGATTGCGTGTCCTGCGCAACGTCGCACTGTGTCTCGTCGCTGGAACTGCCGGACCGCAGGCACAGGCTGCTCCGCGATCCATTGCTGTGATCGACTGCACGCTGATCGACGATAACGCCTCCTACAACGACGCCGATACCAACCGCGCGCAGCAGGCTCGGGTCAGCCTGATCAGCGATGATCTGCGCGCCCAGTTGCGTGACCGCCAGCTTTTTCGCGTCGCCGATAACGCACCCGCGAGCGGCTTGATTGCGCAACTTGGGCGTGCGCAGGACATGAACGCGTGCAACGGCTGCGAGCTGCAGGTCGGACGCAAACTCGGCGTTGAGCGCGTCGGCGTGTGCTGGGTGCAAAAAGTCAGCAACTTGATCATCAATATCAATCTGCGCGTTGAGGACGTCGCAACGGGAAAAGCCGTGTTCCAGCGTTCCGTCGATATTCGCGGCAACACCGATTTATCGTGGCAGCGCGGTATCAAGGCGCTGGTCGATCGTCTTGGAGACGACCCCGACGCGACTCGCTGATTCGGCGTTCGCATCGCGTGTGGAAAACACCCGCGCTGCTTTCGGGAGATTCTCCCGCCTCGATCCATTGTCAAGACACCGTTCGATGAGCTAAGTTGGCCTTTGCACCGACCCTGCTCGAAGGCATCGAACGGCTCGGCGATGATCATCGAACGAAGAACTAAAGCGGAGACGACCATGCATTTGAAGAAAGCGGTGGCGCACCTGGCGCTCGCATCCGTGACGACGCTCGGCGCCAGCCTGACGCTGGCGGCGGGGCCGACCGCTTACGTAACGAGCGAGACGGCGGGTGTCGGTGTGATCGACCTGGACCAGATGACGCTCGCGAAGACCATTGCCGTGGGTGCCGACGGTCCGCGCGGTTTGAGCC
>NZ_JBAUSA010000409.1:0-4852 GCF_049581465.1 Caballeronia sp.
GATCCAGTCGGCCAGCGCGCCGATGCTTCGGAGTGCCGGTCCGGCACTTCGGCTGTGGCCGGGTAGATCGACGGCGAGCACGCTCAGGCCGTGGTAGGCGAAGTAGCGGCTTTGAAGCGCCCAGACGCTGTGATCGTGCTGCGCGCCGTGAATAAAGACTGCTGCCGGGCGGCTCGGGTCGAACGCGTTGCCACCGGTGTAGGCGTAGGCCTGCGCACCGTTCACATCAAGCATCATGTGCGGCTCCCTTCCGTCTTCTGGGACGCCTTGAGGCCGCGCTTGAGGTCGTCGATGAGATCGTCGGGATCTTCCAGGCCGATCGACAGCCGGATGCGTCCTGGTCCAATACCGGCGGCGGCAAGGGCGGCGGCGTCCATCCGAAAGTGCGTTGTGGATGCGGGATGGATGACGAGCGAACGGGCATCGCCGACGTTGGCCAAGTGCGAAAAGAGACTCAGTGCTTCAATAAACCGCCGCGCTGCAGCCACGTCGCCGCGAAGATCGAAGCTGAACACGGCGCCCGCCCCGCGCGGCAGCAGGCGCTTGGCCAGCGCGTAGTCGCGATGACTTTCGAGTTCCGGATACGCCACGCCTTCCACGGCCGGATGAGCAAGCAGGAACTCGATCACCTTGCGTGTATTGGCGACATGGCGGTCCATCCGCAGCGGCAACGTTTCAATGCCCTGAAGCAGTTGCCACGCGGCCTGCGGATGCAGGCACGCGCCGAAATCGCGCAAGCCTTCGCGACGGGCGCGTAGCAGGAACGGTGCGACGGTGCTTTCCTCGGCGAAGACCATGCCGTGAAAGCCGTCGTAGGGTTGGGTGAACTCGGGGAAGAGGTCGGTCGTGGTGAAATCGAAGGTGCCGCCATCCACCAGTACGCCACCAATGGTCGTGCCATGGCCGCCCAGGAATTTTGTCGCCGAGTGGTAGACGAAATCGGCGCCATGGTCGAATGGGCGCAGCAGGTAGGGCGTGGTGAAGGTGGAATCGACCAGCAGCGGCACATGATTCGCATGAGCGATGGCCGCTATCGATTCGATATCGAGCACGTCGAGCCCCGGATTGCCGAGCGTTTCACCGAACAGGAGTCGCGTATTGGGACGCACGGCCGCGCGCCATGCGTCGTGATCGTTCGGGGGCACGAACGTCGTCTCTATACCGAAGCGCCTGAGCGTGTAATGCAGCAGGTTGTGCGAGCCGCCATAAAGCGCGCTGGAGGCGACCACGTGGGAGCCCGCGCCCATCAGCGTCGCAATGGCGAGATGCAGCGCGGCTTGTCCGCTCGCCGTTCCGATAGCGCCAACGCCGCCTTCCAGAGCAGCCACGCGTTCCTCGAATACGGCAACGGTCGGGTTCGAAATGCGCGAATAGACGTGGCCCGAACGCTCCATGTTGAAGAGCGAGGCCGCGTGGTCTGTATCGCGAAAGGAGAACGAGGTGGTCTGGTAGATCGGCGTGGCACGGGCGCCGGTCGTGGGATCGGGTGCGGCGCCGGCGTGAAGGACAAGCGTATCGAAGCGGTTGGCGGACATCGTGGGCGGCTACGGAAGGAAAGAGTCATTTATCGTAACATCGGGTACCGCGGGACAAACTTGGGGTAGACGCCAGCGTCGGCCCGGTTAGGCTTTACCCGTAATGGAATGACCACCCAATCGGGCGCAAAAGCCCGTCCGGCGTGGTTCCGCAGACGAAATACGAGCGTCCTGAACGCTTTCTTTTTAGTTGTCTTTCCGCTAGGATCGACAAACAGCCCGGCTTTTCGCGAGGAGACAATCATGCGAGTCAGCGACATTTTGAAGGTCAAGGGCAACGCGCTCTTTACGGTAACGCCTGAAACGCCGCTGAGCGATGCGATCAACACCATGGCGTTGCACGACATCGGATCCCTGGTCGTGATCGAATATGGCGATCTCGCCGGAATGCTAACGTTTCGCGAGATCATTCTTAATTTGAGCGAGAACGGCGGCACGGTCGGTTCATCGACCATTCGCAAAGTTATGGACGATCATCCGCTCACGTGCACGCCGGAAACGGACGTGAACGAGGTGCGCCGCATGATGCTTGAGCATCACGTGCGCTATCTGCCGGTGATGGAAAAGAGCGTGCTGATGGGCGTGATTTCTTTCTACGACGTCGCCAAGGCCGTCGTGGAAGAACAGGGCTTCGAAAACCGGATGCTCAAGGCGTATATCCGTGACTGGCCTGAACAGCAGGAAGAGGCGCGCTGATCCGGGCGTCGGGCGCGAACGCAAAGTCTCATTTGCGCATCAGATTTTCCCCTTTTCATGCCACCTAAAAAGCGCGCCGCATGGCGCGCTTTTTTTTCGCGCCGGGCGTTCTTTTCCTTCTGCTGCACGCATGTCATGCGACGCGTTCAGCATTCACCCTTCCACTCTTTCCGCCTTTCGCGCCACATCTCCATAATCCATGAGCGATTCACCATCGACCCGCGCCGAATCCATCAAACCCGCGAAACACGCACACGGCGAGGGCCAGTTCAGCCTGCTACGCGAGCGCCGCTTCGCGCCGTTTTTCTGGACGCAATTTCTCGGCGCGCTCAACGACAACGTCTTCAAGGTCGGATTCACCTCCCTGGTCACGTTCCAGGCGGCGCGGTTTTCCGGCGTCGACCCGAAGACCGCCGCGTTCTTGATCTCCGCCATCTTCATCGTTCCGTTCGTGCTGTTTTCCGCGACATCGGGCCAGATCGCCGATAAATACGACAAAGCCACGCTCACTCGCCTCGTCAAGACGTTCGAGATCGCGGTGATGCTGATAGGCGGCGCGGGCTTCATCTTGCATAGCGCGCCGCTGCTCTATATCTGCACGTTCTTGATGGGCGTCCATTCGACCGTGTTTGGTCCCGTGAAATACGCCTATCTGCCGCAGCATTTGAAGTCGTTCGAACTGGTCGGCGCCAACGGTCTCGTCGAAATGGGCACGTTCGTCGCGATCCTGATTGGAACGATACTCGGCGGCGCGGCGGCTGGATTGACCGAGCAGGGTGCTTCGCTGCTGGCCGCTTGTTGCGTGACGTTTGCCTTGATCGGACGCGCTGTATCGGCCTTCGTGCCCAAGACCGCCGCGATGCAGCCCGACCTGAAAATCAACTGGAATCCGTTCAGCGAGACATGGCGCAACCTCGTGCTTGCCCGCCAGGACCGGACCGTATTCCTGAGCCTGCTCGGGATTTCGTGGCTGTGGTTCGTCGGGGCGACGTTTCTCACCTCCTTTTTCAACTTCGCCAAGGACGTGTTGTCGGCGAACCCGGATGTGGTGACCGTGCTACTCGGCACGTTCTCAATCGGTATTGGGATCGGTTCGCTGCTGTGTGAAAAGCTATCGAAGCGAAAAGTCGAGATAGGACTCGTGCCGCTTGGCTCGATCGGCATCAGCGTGTTCGCCATCGACCTCTTTTTTGCGAGTCATGGCATCAAGACCGCCGATCACCTGCTGGGCGTCGGCGAGTTTCTCCGCGTCGGCCTGCACTGGCGGATTCTCGCCGACCTGTTCCTGCTAGCCCTTTTTGGTGGTCTGTACAGCGTGCCGCTCTACGCACTGATCCAGGCGCGCAGCCTGCCGACGCATCGCTCGCGCATCATTGCCGCAAACAATATTCTCAATTCGTTCTTCATGATCGTATCGGCGCTGATGGCCGTCGCGCTAACGTCGGCGGGTGTCGGCATTCCGGGGCTCTTCCTCACCACGGCGTTGCTGAATATTCTGGTGGCCGTTTATATCTACTCGCTCGTGCCTGAGTTTTTGCTGAGATTTCTCGCCTGGATTCTCGTGCATACGTTCTACCGGATTCGCCTGGTGAACGCCGAACGTATTCCTGAGCATGGAGCGGCCGTGCTGGTTTGCAACCACGTGAGTTTCGTCGATGCAATCGTGATCATGTCTGAAAGTCCGCGGCCGATCCGTTTCGTCATGGACCACCGGATTTTCCGCTCGCCCTTCGTGGGCTGGCTGTTTCGCCACGTGAAGGCGATTCCCATTGCACCGGCGCACGAAGACGCGCAACTGCTGGAGAAGGCCTACGACGCATGTGGCCGCGCGCTCGCAGAGGGCGAACTGGTGTGCATTTTCCCGGAAGGCAAGCTCACGCGAACGGGCGAGATGAGTCCGTTTCGACACGGCATCAGCGAGATCCTGAAGCGCCATTCGGTGCCCGTCGTGCCGATGGCGCTTCGTGGCCTCTGGGGCAGCGTCTTCTCGCGACAAGAGGATCCGCACTGGCCACGGCCGCTTCGACGCGGCGTGATGAGCCGGCTGACGCTGGCAGTCGGTGAGCCGATCGATCCGGCCGACGCCACGCCGGAACATCTGCAAGCGCTCGTTGCTGCCCTGCGAGGCGCGCGCAAGTAGCGTCGGCGGGTGATGCAAAGGCTGAGCGCAGGGTGAGGTCGAGGGCGAGAGACTGGCATAATATTGCCTCTTTCGCTCTTTTCAGGACGACGCTCATGTCCGGCAATACACTCGGCACGCTCTTTACCGTCACGAATTTCGGTGAGTCGCATGGCCCCGCGATCGGCTGCGTGATCGACGGTTGTCCGCCGGGCATGGCATTGTCGGAGGCGGATATCCAGATCGAACTGGATCGGCGCAAACCGGGCACGTCGCGACATGTGACACAGCGCCAGGAAGCCGATCAGGTCGAAATTCTTTCCGGCGTGTTTGAAGGCAAGACAACGGGGACGCCGATTGCGTTATTGATCCGCAATACCGATCAACGTAGCAAGGATTACGGCAATATCGTGGAGACGTTTCGTCCTGGGCACGCCGACTACACCTACTGGCAGAAGTATGGCGTGCGTGATTATCGCGGCGGCGGGCGTTCGTCGGCGCG
>NZ_JBAUSA010000410.1:0-3517 GCF_049581465.1 Caballeronia sp.
GGGTTATCTGGAGGTGGGATTCCGGCGCGGCTGGAAAGTCTCGCAGATCAACTTCGAGCAACTAGACCAGCTCTACGATCTGCGCATCGTGCTCGAACTGGCATCTCTCGAGCGGCTGACCATGGGCCACGCATCGCACGAGGCGATCGAACGGCTCAGGGCGATCTGGTGCGTCGAGCCCGAGCTGCGGGAGAGCGATCCGGTCACCATGTTCGGCATGGACGAGACCTTCCACCGCCAGCTTGTGGCCGCGACGGGCAATGGCGAAATGCTTCGGGTGCACAACGAGGTCACCGAGCGCATCCGCATTGTGCGGCGGCTGGACTTTCTCAAGCCGCATCGAACCACAGCAACTTATGACGACCACGCAACCATGCTGCGCCTGATCGATCGCAACAAACTGCCCGAGGCAACCATTCTGTTGCGTGCGCACATTACGCAAAGCAAACTCGAAGTGCGCAAGATCACCGTGTCGATGCTTGCCGCCGCGCGCGACGAGAAGCTGCCGTTTGTTTCGTAGCTAGCGTTGCAAATTGCGCCGACGTACGTTTTTAGTTCGATCCTGGGATCTTCTCGATCAAGATCGTGGATCTGTGCGCCGGCCGGTGGGCCTCCTGCCAAAGTAGCCTCGGTGCTGGCTTCGTCAACGTTGCGCGAAGGAGCGTGCGAACGTTCGGTGCCGGCACCGACAGACGCGGTTTGCGCTGCCGGCCAAACACCCGTGAGACGGATGGCAGCCTAAAAGCTGTCCCATTCGCCAGCCTTGACGGTTTGCCTCACTCCAACGGGCTGCGGTGCGGGTCGCTTCAGGGCTGGCGTGCTTGGTACCCTGGCGCGCGCCGGAGCCGCCGCCGTGTGTGATTGCGCTACAGGACGGTTGACGTCGGAGTCGCGTGAGGCGTTCAGCCTGAACATTGAAACCGACGCTTTCAGATCATTCGCCTGCGACTCGAGCGAGCTGGCCGCGGCCGCTGCCTGTTCGACCAACGCCGCGTTCTGCTGCGTGACTGTGTCCATCTGCGTAATGGCCTGGTTGACCTGGCCAATGCCCTTGCTCTGTTCCTGGGATGCAGCGGTGATTTCACCCATGATGTCAGTCACGCGACGAATCTCTTGAGTGATTTCGCGCATCTTCGTTCCGGCTTCCTGCACGTGGCCTGCGCCCGCCCGGACCCGATCCACGGAATCGTGAATCAGCTCCTTGATTTCCTTGGACGCCGCCGAAGAGCGCTGCGCGAGCGAGCGCACTTCTGAGGCCACCACCGCAAAACCTCGCCCCTGCTCGCCCGCTCGCGCGGCTTCCACAGCGGCATTGAGCGCCAGGATATTGGTCTGGAAGGCGATACCCTCGATGAGGCCAACAATGTTGGCAATCTTGTCCGAACTGGCGTTGATGCCGTCCATGGTTTCCACCACGCGCGACACCACGGCGCCGCCCTGCTCCGCCACCTCGGCCGCCTGCGCGGCGAGCTGGTTGGCCTGACTCGCGTTGTCGGCATTCTGAGTAACGGTCGCGGTCAATTGCTCCATGCTCGCCGCCGTTTCCTCAAGCGAAGCAGCCTGCTCTTCGGTGCGCTGCGACAGATTCTGGTTGCCCGCCGCAATCTCGTGAGTGGCGGTGGCAATCGACTCAGCCGACGTCTTGATCGTGCCGATCGTTTGCGTGAGCTGCTCCTGCATGCGCTTCATCGAAAACAGCAGGCTCGAGCGATCGTCCGGCGCTGTCTTCACCACTGCAGTCAGATCGTTGTTGGCAATCTGGTTGGCAATCTCGGCGGCATAGGACGGCTCACCGCCCAATGAGCGGAAGATGCCGCGGTTGAGCAGTACCACGACAGCCGACAGGGCCGCGGCCAGGATCAACAGCATCCCGAGGCTCTGGTACAGATTCGAACGAAATGCCGCATTGATGTCGTCGACGTAAAGCCCTGTCGAGACAATCCAGTCCCACGGCTGGTAACCCACGTTGTAGCTAATTTTCGGCGCAGCTTCGTTAGCGCCCGGCCTCGGAAATGAGTATTCGACAAAGCCTTTGCCATCGCGTTTGACGACACCGACCATTTCCCTGTACATGTACACGCCGTTCGGATCCTTGTCCTCGCCGACCTCCTTGCCATTCAACTCCGGCCGTATCGACATCAGGACCTTCGGCTGCGAATTGATAATCAGGAAGTAGCCGTTTTCGCCATACCGCATGTTGCGGATAGCATCCATGGCCCGTGTCTGAGCTTCCGCTACGGGCATGGTGCCGGCAGCCGCTTGGTCGGCAAAGGTCTTGACGACACTCAGGGCATTCTCCGACACGTGTGTCAGATCCGCCTTGCGCTCGCCTAGCCGCACTTCTCTTGTCTGGTAAGCGTTGTAGATGGAGGTCCCGACGAGACTCACCAAGCTCAAGATCAACGGCAACCAGAGCTTCTGGACAAAGGACAGCTTCATAGGTTTGCAAACCTTTCGAATCGATAGTAGCGGACAGGCAAAATTGCCGTGTTGAAGCCTTATAGACGGCGCATCCCGTTTATCGGCGCGAGCCAGGAATAGTTAAGGGTATTTGCCTAGGTTCTGGTGCACATGGACGTAATGAATGGGTTAGCGTCGTCGGACTACACGAACTGATGAACACTGCTGAGTAAGCTGAAGAGCCGGGACAAGCTGTTTGACGGGCGGTATCTTGATCGAGAGATCATGCTTCTGTGTGTGCGCGAGATGAGGGCGAACGGCTCGCGGCCCGCTGACACCGCGGGCCGATCTTCGGCGCACCTGAACAAACACCCACCGTTTGGAACGCGGTCCCTTTGGGATCAATAAGCAATCCTACCAAACTCACATTTCTCGACTATTTCCGCTATTCGCACCAGAGCAAATCCATCCCCAGCCTAAATTTTCTTATTTCGGATATTGGGCAACAGGAAGCTGCCAATGACTCCAACCAAAGCGGTGATCACGATCGGATACCATAGGCCAGCCAACACATTCCCACCCGACATCGTCAAATACGTTGCTACAAACGGCAGGCTGCCACCTATAACGCCAGACCCAATATGATAGGCAAACGACATTGAGGTATATCGAATGTTCGCTGGAAATAGAGCAACGATGTACCCCGCAACTGGCCCATAGACCATCGAAACCATCAAGGTCATCAATATAAGCAGAGCTACCATTCGCGGATAGTTGATTTTCGCCGGATCCGCCTTCAACGGATAGCCGGCTATCGACAAGGCTTTACCATACGCAACTGGATCGAATCCACGAATCGTATTTCCGTTGACCGACATGGCAACTTCTGCCTTCGCGACAGGCGCGCCGTAGTGAAAACTGATCCCCTTTGAGACCAGAAATTTCTTCGCCTGTACACACGCCTTACTATTGTCGGGATGACTTCCGAGCACCGCAGCGGCAAAGCCGGCGTGACATTCATCCGCGTTTTCCGAAGCGTGGATCAATACGGGATGCGATTGGATCGCTTCAGCGAGAGCCGGGTTGCCTGCGCTCGTAAGCTCGGCAAACATAGGCC
>NZ_JBAUSA010000411.1:0-3684 GCF_049581465.1 Caballeronia sp.
CCCCGAGAGATACGAACCGACCGTCGATACCAGCTTTAACACTGGATACATAATCGACAGGTGTACGTGACCTTCCAGCAGACCCCGGGCTTCGGCATATCCGCTACCAAACGTCTGGGCGCCCGACAACACGCCGACCACGGCGACGACCAGTCCGCAAAGCGCACCGAATAGCACGGGCCGGCCATCTCGAAGTTCAAGCAGTGGAGCGGGCATCCAGCGACGCGTGTTCAGTAAAAGCCAGCAAAACACGCCACCCGCGATCCCGGCCACGATACCTGTAATCAAAACGGCAAGCACGAGCATGTCGGGAGAGTGTGTCCCGACGTCGATCGTTCCAAAGTAGGTGTAGTTACCGTTGATGCCGAGTGCGACAACGCCGGCGAAGATGATTGCCGTGATCAACACGCCACTTGCTCGCTGCTCAAAGCTGCGCGTGAGTTCCTCGATGGCGAAAACGATTCCCGCGAGCGGCGTATTGAACGCCGCCGACAAGCCAGCCGCCGCGCCTGCAAGCGCAAGCCGTCGCTCAAGCGGGGCGCCCGCAATCGCTCGGAAGCGTCTGGGATAGAACTTGCGCAAGTTAAACATCAGCGCCGCCCCGACATGAACGGTCGGCCCTTCGCGGCCGATCGTAAAGCCGCCCAAAATCGCAAGAAAGGAAATCAGGACTTTGCCGACCAGGATTTTCACGGTGAGAAGTTTTTCACCGAGTTCCGTGGTGGGGCCATGTAGTGTCGCGATGACCTGCGGGATGCCGCTGCCCTCGGCGCCACGGAAAAAAAGGCGCGTGAGCCAGACCGAGAGGCCTCCGATAAGAGGCGTCAAGATCAGGGGAAGCCAGGCGTGGCGGCTTTCATAGTTAAGAAAGATGCTGTAGCCGAAGTCGATTAGCCGTGCGTAACCCACCGCAATCAGGCCCACAACGATTGCCCCAATCCAGAACACGCCATAGTGCAACCAGAGCCGGTGCCCTCGTCGCAATGTTCGTCTGTCGATAAGGCGAGTGAGTGATATGTCCGGACCCATTGGCAAGTTGGTAATATCCCGTTTAGCGCGATCGATTTAGTTCACTTGAATTCTTTCATAAGAATATCACGGGGTGACTAAATTGACGGGAGCGGCGTGTCGCCGCTGGCTCGAAGGCTCACCTTAATCCAAGCGTCGCCACCTGTAGGGACTTCCGATGAAGAAAGTGGCGCCCAGCCTTCCTCAGTGGATAAGAGACATCGGCATCCTCGCGATGACGCTTATCGTAACTGTCGCCGGTTTGGCTGTGGCCATTTTGTTGTTTGCTGCGGTGTTAAAAATAGGTGGTCTGCTCTGAGCGACACCCGTGCCTGAGGTGTCACCCGCATTATCCGCGTTATCCGCGCATGCTTTCAAAAACCCTACGACATTTTGACTCGCTTTGCCTGAGAGGCAAGAAAGCATAAAGTCAGCCAGATAAAGCCCGGTCAACAACACGAACCCCGCCTGTTCAAGGAGTCGCCCATTATGGTTTTTCGAATCATGGCTGCGCTGCCGTTCATTGGTATTTTGCTTGGCATCCCCTTTGTCAATCAGGTTGAACCACTGGTTCTCGGCATGCCGTTCGTGCTTGCGTGGATCGTTATCTGGATCTTACTAAGCGCGGCCATCATGGGCATCATCTATCGATTTGATCCAGCCAACCGCCAGGCGACTCCGGATGTCGAGGAGGTCCGCTCATGAACAGCGCACTTCTGATCATCGTGGCGGTGACCGTGTTCGCGCTCTATCTGGGCGTGCGCGCCCGGCGCGGCCACGACATGAATCTCGAACAATGGACCGTTGGCGGCCGCAGCTTCGGAACTGCGTTCGTATTTCTCCTGATGGCAGGGGAAATCTACACAACCTTCACATTCCTGGGCGGCAGCGGTTTCGCGTACGGCAAAGGCGCGCCGGCCTACTACATCCTCGCCTACGGGACGCTCGCCTATATCCTCTCCTACTGGATGCTGCCGCCGATCTGGCGATACGCAAAGAAGCATCGCCTGGTCTCGCAGCCGCATTTTTTCGCGCGAAAGTACGATAGCCCCGCGCTCGGCGTACTGGTCGCGGTAGTGGGCGTAGTCGCGCTGATTCCCTATCTCGTGTTGCAACTCAAGGGGCTTGGCATCATCGTCGCGACGGCGTCTTATGGCGTTATATCGTCGACGGCCGCTGTCTGGATCGGCGCGCTGGTGGTAACGGCCTATGTCACCTTGTCGGGCGTCCGCGGTTCAGCGTGGAATTCAGTGGTTAAGGACATCTTGATCCTGACCATTGTGGTAGCGCTCGGCATCTACCTTCCGTATCACCTGTATGGCGGCATAGGCCCGATGTTCCACGCCATCGATCTTGCCAAGCCCGGCTTTCTTACCTTCCCGGCGAAGGGTTCGAGCGTCTCGTGGTTCCAGTCCACCGTACTGCTCACGGCACTTGGCTTCTTCATGTGGCCGCACACCTTTGGTTCGATCTTCACCGCTCGCGACGAACGGATTTTCCGGCGTAATGCCATCATCCTGCCGGTCTACCAGTTGGTTCTCCTGTTCGTGTTCTTTGTAGGGTTCGCCGCGACGCTCAAGGTGCCGGGACTCAAGGGCGGCGATATCGACCTGTCGCTGTTCCGGCTGTCCATCCAGACTTTCGATCCCTGGATTGTCGGTGTCATCGGCGCTGCCGGTGTCCTCACGGCGCTCGTGCCCGGCTCCATGATTCTCACGGCGGCGTCCACGCTGCTTGCAAACGATGTCTATCGCGGCGCGATCAACCATCAGGCTTCCGACGCGCTTGTCGGACGGCTTGCGCGGTGGCTCGTGCCCGTCGTTGCGCTGGTCGCGATCTGGTTCACGCTTCAGGGCGGCACGACAATCGTGGCCCTGCTGCTAATGGGCTATAGCTTCGTGACACAACTGTTCCCTGCCCTCATCGCGAGCTTGATGCCGGGCAGCCGCGCGACAAAGTACGGCGCGATGGGTGGAATCGTCGCAGGAGTTGCCGTGGTTATCGTGACCACCACGATGCATTTGACCCTGGGACAAATGTTTCCTTTTCTGCCTGATGCGGTGAAAGATCTCAATATCGGTTTGCTGGCGCTCGCTTTGAATATCGTCGTGTTCGTTGTGGTCAGCGCGCTAACCCAGCCGCGTGAGGTGCCTGGAGGTGCCCACGGAACGGGCGGTGCACTTCGGTGATCCGTCGATGGCGTCATCGCGGAAAGATAGGAGGCCTTGCAATCGCATGTAAGGGTGGATGAGCGCCAGCAGCGTAGGCTGGGCGACGAAGGGAAGGCGACGCAGGTCACGCCTGATGTCGCTGGTCCCCAGTATCGAAGGGGCTACGCATATTTCAGGGAACGTGAACGCGCAAGGCGCGGGCATGCGGACCTAAAGGTAAGAGTGAGTGCATATTGGCCGCGCTATCCATGTCGATGCAACGTTTCCGCGAGACTCATCAAATTCTGCGGAATGACCCGAATGACTCCGCCTCGAGGGCTGTCGATGTCTGCAATAAGCGTAAAGGCCACCGACACTACGAGCGGAAAAATCAAGAGCATCACGCCCTTGCCTTCAGTGTTTCGTATGCCGTAGCCGAGCATGACGTTGCAGCAAACGGCGATCAATATCATCATCGCCCAGGCAGCAATAGGGATTCGATTCCACCAGGCAGCTTGCGTATATC
>NZ_JBAUSA010000412.1:0-1694 GCF_049581465.1 Caballeronia sp.
CCTGAAGACCCTGAAAGTCGCCGAGCCGCCGCAACGCTCCGCGGGCATCAAGGTGCCGGACGTGAAGACGCTGGTCGAGAAGTTGAAGACCGAAGCCAAGGTTCTGTGAGGGAGTCTCCAAAGTGATCATTCTTGTAATTGCAGAACACGACAACGCATCGATCAAAACGGCGACGCTGAACACCATCGCGGCTGCCCAGAAGATCGGCGGTGATATCCACGTACTGATCGCGGGTTCGAACGCGCAAGCGGCGGCCGATGCAGCGGCGAAGATTGCGGGAGTAGCAAAAGTGCTGCTCGCTGATGCCCCGCAACTCGCCGATGGCCTGGCCGAGAATATCGACGCAACGGTGGTTCAGATCGCGAAGAACTACTCGCATATCTTGGCTCCGGCGACCGCGTACGGTAAGAACATCGCACCGCGCATTGCGGCGCATCTGGACGTGGCGCAGATCAGCGATATCACGGCAGTGAATTCGCCTGATACCTTCGAGCGTCCCATCTATGCAGGCAACGCCATCGCCACGGTTCAATCGAGCGATGCGATCAAGGTCATCACGGTTCGCACAACGGGTTTCGATCCCGTGGCGGCAGAAGGCGGCAGTGCATCGGTGGAGAAGATCGAAGCGCCGGCTGACACCGGCATCTCGAAGTTCGTGAGTCGCGAATTGACGAAGCTGGACCGGCCGGAACTGACGTCGGCGAAGATCATCGTGTCGGGCGGACGGGGTCTGGGCAGTGGCGAGAACTACACGAAAGTGCTTGAGCCGCTGGCGGACAAACTCGGCGCGGCGCTAGGTGCATCGCGCGCTGCGGTCGATGCCGGGTTCGTGCCGAATGACTACCAAGTCGGTCAAACTGGCAAGATCGTGGCACCTAACTTGTACGTCGCCGTCGGCATCTCGGGTGCAATTCAGCACTTGGCCGGGATGAAGGATTCGAAGGTCATCGTGGCGATCAACAAGGACCCGGACGCACCCATCTTTGGCGTCGCGGACTATGGCCTCGTAGGCGATCTGTTCATGGTCGTACCGGAGCTCGTGAAAGAACTGGGCTGACCGAACATAAATTAGAAAGCGGAGTGAAGGCAACTTTGATCAGGAATTTTGGGCGACGATGTGAAGACATCAAGTGGGTTTAGCGCGATACCGCCCCGTTGCGGACCGGCCAGAAAGTGCTGATAGGCGACTGGGTCCTTGTGGGTGAGGGAGGAAAGGCGCTGCCCATCTGTCGGACGGACCACAGCAGCAGGCGCTCCGCTTCCTTGCGGTACGTGTACCCACTCACCATCAGACTGTGTTTTCTCGCCGTCAACTCGACGTGATAAAATTGTTACATGTTGCGGCGAACCGTTGGAAGACTAGTCGCTGGCTGAGTTGGAATGCCGTACAGCAGAAAGCGGCGTCTTCATGGAGCGAAACGACGACTTTCATGGTCGACGTGACATGTTAAAGCAAGCCATGACTGATACCGCTTGGTCCAACTGCCACAGCACGGATCACTGAGTAATTCCATTTTTTTGGGATCAAGCGTTGCTTGCGGATCCGATGCGCTTCGACAAACCTCCACGTAACCGTCACCCTCGTGCGGACCAGCGTCTGTGGGGCTGGATCGTGGATTCGCTTTGGATTTAAAAAAGGAGCGCCTGACATGGTTGCTAGCACTCGTTTGCCACCCGAACGACGCAACAAGGT
>NZ_JBAUSA010000413.1:0-2693 GCF_049581465.1 Caballeronia sp.
GGCGTCGGCGTCGGTGCGGCCGTCAGCGTTTGAAAATTGAGCACGCCGTTGCGGTCGCGGGAAAGCTTCACGTCCGGCTGGACCAGCCGTACATCGTCGAGTTGGTACACATTGCGCAACGGCTCCAGATTTGCCGCGCCCACATGCAACGATCCGGCGGCGAAAAGCGGCGCGTCGCGCTTGTCGGTGACGGCCAGGTCGGCAAGATCGGCGGTTCCTTTTACGCGGATGACCGGCGCGTTGCCCACAAGGGAAAAGCTCAGGTCGAGGTCGGTCGACAACCGCCCGCTTTTCACGGCGATCGGAAGCGCTGCCGGCGCATACGACAGCACGCGGGGCAAATCGAGCCCGTCGAGGCGCAGCGCGATATTCGACTCGCGCGACTCGGCAAACGGCTTGGTCCGGCCGGTAATGGACAGCAGCGAGCCGTCGACGCGCGCCTGCATTGCCGGCCTCACGAACAAGTCCGTGTCCGCCGCAAGATTCGCTATGAACGGAATGCCGATCGACCAGCGATCGACCACGTGTTGCGTGTGGAGGAGCCGGTCATCGAAGTCGATGCGGCCATTTTCCACCCGAATATTCGCTACTGAAAATCGCGCTGGCTTCGATGGTTTATCCGACGGCTTCGAGAATTTATCGACGAGATCGGAGAAATTGAAACGCTGGGCGTCATACCGGACGATATGAAAACGCGGCGAATCGATTTTCAGCTCATTGACGATGGGTGCGAGACGAAACAGCGAAGCCCAGGATGGGCGCACCACCAGCCGCTCGATATCGATGAAATCGGCGCCCTTCACGCCCGGGGAAAGATTGGCCTGCGCCTCGCCAATATGCACGCGATCCGCTTCAAAGCTTAGCGTGTAGGGATTGAGCGCGATCCGCTCAATGCTCGCCGGACGGCCGAGTTGCTCCGAAAGCTGTTGTTCCGCGATATGCCGGATAAGTGGCGGAGCCGCGAAGAACCCGAGCAACCCGATCACGATCAAGGCGATCAGGATCCCGATCAGGATGCGCCGCGTGCGCCCCGCGCTCGCCACGGTGTTCGCTTGTTTGAGCAACGCTTGCGCGGCGGAGGTCAAGGATGTCTTGGAGACGCTTGCCATTCGGCCCTCGTGGCGTGGTAGTGCGCGATAGAGAGATGCGAGCTTCGAGTATAGGTTGGCCGCGGGGCTGGATCCCAGCCCCGCGCCAATCCTCCACCCCCTACTGCCTCTCGATCACCGCCGGCGCCCAGCTACCTTCGATCGCATCCCGCTTCGGCGCGTACAGGCGCAGCATGAGCTGGAAATCGCCATCCGGCGCGGGCAACCAGTTCGGGGAATGTGTCTTCACCGGTGCAGACGCGGACACGACTATATCGACGGAACCATCCTTGTTCTTCTTCAAATGATCGCGATCGCTCAGCGAGAGGCGCGGCGCTTTATCGTCGATGAGCGCACCGTCCTTCGTGTAGGCGGTGAGCGTCCAGAAACCGCGTACGGGCGGAAGCTGGTTCGGCGCGAAGTGCATCACGTACTCGTTCGCGCCGTTGAGCGCGTGGCCGTCGCTGTCGGACCGGGCGACCGGCTTGATTTCCCCTTCCTTCGTGCCGGTGCCCGGCTGGTGCTGCGCGAGATACGCGCGCAGCGTGTAGTCCGTGTCGTAGTTGCCGGCGCCATCACTGAACCAGACCCAGCCATTGCGGCTCACCGCATTCGACGGCAGCGTCGCTACCCGCGCACGGCCATCGGCCATGGCCGCCGCCAGCAAGGCGGCGTCGTCGGAATGGAACTGGACCGGTTCGCCAGCCCTCACGCCCAGGGCCGCGAGCAACTCGACAGCGTGCGGATCCTTCGGCGCGGGCGGATTGTCGTCCATTGCCCGCGCGAGACGGGTGAAGAACGCGTTGGCGTCGAGGGAATCCGGCTGATCGCTGCCGGAAACCACGGTCGGGGTTTTCGCGGTCACATTCGGCCAGGCGCTGCCGGCGGTGGCGGGACTGGTTTTATCGGCCGACGGCGCCTCAATGCTCATGGCCGTCTGCCACTTGTGCGCTTCGCGCACATCGCGCTGACCGTACACCCGCACGCGAATCGACAGCCACACGTAGCGCGTCGGCGTTTCGATACGGCTGACGCCTTCAGGCAAAGCGCCCGTGTAACCCGCCGGGACGAACGCGAGCACCGTGCCTTGCGCCGCGGCGGATCTTGCCGCGCGCGCAGCCTTCGCGCCATGCTTCTTCAGCACCGGCGCAGCCACTTCCGGCGTACGGCCGACGCTGGAATAGATCACATTGGTCCAGGTGTCGAACGCACGGGCATCGAAATAACGCGTGCGCAATGACGCCGCGTTGGGAACATCGGGGAGCGTGGGGAGGTTAGGCAGCGAAACCAGCACCGGACCGCTCGATACATCCAGCCAGGCGGTGGATTCCAGCGTATCGACGCTCGGCAAGCCCGTCGCGCCCACCGGCGGCAGCGCCATGGTGTTGCGCAGCGTGTTCACCGGCGCCTGGCCGGGCCGGGTGCCGTCGCCGCCCGTCGCCTTCTCCCGCGCGATGTCCTGTACGACCAGCGGATAACCGAATACGTAGGCGTCGGCGACCTGATCCTTGCGCCAGCCGTCGCCGCTCTTGATTGCGGGCGCCTGCGACGTCGCGCAACCGACAAGTATTGCCATGCTGCTTAAACTGACGGCTGCCCATAACG
>NZ_JBAUSA010000414.1:0-4680 GCF_049581465.1 Caballeronia sp.
ATGCAGGGCAATTTCCTGTATCGATATGCCTAGACCGGCGCGGCCGCGTTGCTGTCGAGCGTTTTCGCCTTGACTGCCTGACGATGCGGGTGCGCCGCAAGGGCGGTGACGTCATGAGACGGATGCAGCGCCGGCGCGACTGGCGTCAAAGCATGCCGCACCAGCCACTCTCCGTACCCGTGTGCGATAAAACCGCCATTTCGCGCAAGATACGCGTCGCGGCGCTCATGATAAACGCTCGCCAGGGAAAACCATGGCACCGACGGAAGATCGTGATGTACAGCGTGAAAGTTGTTGTTCAGGAAAAGCAGACGCCAAAACCACGCGCTTTCATTGATCACGGTGCGTTCGCCGACCGCATGGGCCGCGCGGTGTTCCTGAAACGAGCGTATCGATGCAAGCGCGAGCGCTGGATAGCCTATACCTAGAACAAATACGGCTGGGTTGATGCCGCATCTGCGATCGAGCCACGTTGACAGCGCGACGAGCAAAACCACGTGAATCGCCCACGCGCCCGCACTACGCGTGTCTCCGTGGCGAATACGGGTGAAAGCCGAACTGAGCGTCCACGCAATGGAAAAAGCAGGCCCGACTAACACACGCCCGAAGAAAGTATTGCGAAATCCGAGCAGGGCGCGCAGGAATGGACCTGCGTTGCGCCATCGGCTGGCTGAGACGAAATAGCTTTCCGGATCGAGATCGGGGTCGGTCAGGTTGACGTCGTCATGATGGCGTAAATGCGCTTCGCGATACACGGCGTAGGGAAACCAGACCGCAAGCGGCGCCACGCCAAGCAACGCATTGAGTCGAGCAAAGCGCGTGGGGTGACCGTGCAACAACTCGTGTTGCAGCGACATGAAGAGGCACGACAGCACGGCAAGCATGGCTGTGGCTAGCGGCACACCGAGCGCGCGCGCGCTGAGGGCAGTGGCGAACCAACTGCCGTAGATCGCCAGGATCAGCAACCACGTCGGCCATTCGCTGCGCCAGCGCCACGAGGCCCGCGCGCGATGAATTTGCCCGCGTTGAGCGTCGTCGATATATAGGCTCATGACGATTCTTGAGTGGAACGAGCCACGATGTTAGCGGCGCGGCGTCCGGTGCCAAACCAAGCATTCCCGCTAAGCTTGTTCCAGCGTCAAGAATCGAGAGAGCGTTCTGCGCGTGGAGCGCAGAGTGGCGAAAGCGTCGTGGTTACGCCGCTTTCGCCCACAGCCTATTGGTCGTCTTCTTGCGGCCCGGCGTGATGTTGCCCGGCGGCTGTGAAAGTGTATCGAGGATCTTGCGCAATGCTTCCACCCGGCGCTTTTGCACCGGCACGAGCGCGTGGCTCTCGGAAACGACGCTCAGCCGTTCACGCCAGTAATCAACGTTGAGCTTTCCCGCGGCCTTTTCGCTCATCGCGCGTAACTGGCCGATTGCCCGTTCTATATGCTGGAGTTCGGCGTCGGCTTGCGTTGAAGACTTCAAGCCTCCAGATGGCGCGTCTTTTTTCATTATCATTAGGTCCCCTTGTTCCGGCGCATTTGTTCAGCCCGGTTTTTTTATCGATGCCTGATCGATGCGTACTGGCTGCTGCGTCCGGCCATTCCCCGATCGCCTTGCGCTTGTTTGCGCTTTTGGCGGCCCCGGCCTTTTTCGACCGTTCTCCTGATCGTCGCAAAGGGGACGTGCGTGTACTGTCTGACATCGCACATTGCACAAAAGGAACTGTTTGAGCGGGTTTGCCTCGATAAATGCATCGTCTGGGACAATGGCATCCGCGTGGGCGCCTGCGGCGAAAGTTGGACTGATGACGCAAACGTTGTCACGCCGTCGCGGTGGATAATACGGCGTTGACGCTATCCGTTAGCTCATCGGCCGGCTCGTTCATCGCGAGTTCCGGCGATGAACGCCCAGGCGGCGACGGCGGCGGATTCCTGTCGAAACGAACCATGAGGATGTGATGGAACTGAACACTATTCTGAAAGACCTGGGCGTTGATCTCGGCCAATGGCAGGGTAACGCCTTGGCTGCAAGCTCGCCGCGCGACGGCGCGGAACTGGCGCGGCTCGCGGTCGACTCCCCCGCTGACGCCACGCGCAAGATTGATGAAGCGCACGCGGCCTTCCTGATATGGCGGCTGGTGCCCGCGCCGCAACGCGGCGAACTCGTGCGCCTGCTCGGCAACGTATTGCGCGAGAACAAGGCGGCGCTTGGCCGTCTAGTCACGCTCGAGGCGGGCAAGATCACGTCGGAAGGACTCGGTGAAGTGCAGGAAATGATCGACATCTGCGACTTCGCAGTCGGCTTGTCGCGACAGTTGTACGGCCTCACGATCGCGTCGGAACGCCCGGGTCACCGGATGATGGAAACGTGGCATCCGCTCGGCGTGTGCGGCGTCATTTCCGCGTTCAATTTTCCAGTCGCCGTGTGGTCGTGGAACGCGGCGCTTGCGCTGGTTTGCGGCGATGCGGTGGTGTGGAAGCCCTCCGAGAAGACACCTCTCACGGCCATCGCATGCCATGCGCTGTTCCAGCAGGCTTTACGTGAATTCGACAAGACTCATCCGGGCGTAGCACCCGCCGGCCTGACCCAGTTGTTGATCGGCGCGCGTGAAGTCGGCGAAGTGCTCACTGCCTCGCCGAAAGTAGCGCTGGTCAGCGCGACCGGCAGCGTGCGCATGGGTATCGAAGTGGCGCAGGTTCTGTCGAAGCGGCTCGGGCGCAGCATCCTGGAACTCGGCGGCAACAACGCCATGATCGTGGCGCCCAGCGCCGATCTCGATCTCGTCGTGCGCGCAGTCACGTTTTCGGCGGTTGGCACGGCGGGACAGCGTTGTACGTCGCTACGACGCCTGATCGTCCACAAGAGCGTGGCGGACGCCCTGTTGCCGCGTCTGGAAAAAGCGTTTGCATCGGTGAAAGTGGGTGATCCGCTCGACGCCGACACACTGGTCGGGCCGCTGATCGACAAGGCCGCATTCGACGGCATGCAGAAGGCATTGCGCGACGCACGCGAGCAGGGCGGCAACGTGGTGGGTGGCGAGCGCGTCGAGGTGAACGGGCAGGCGGACGCGTTCTACGTGCGGCCCGCGCTCGTGCGAATGCCTGCCCAGACCGGCGTGGTGGCGACGGAAACCTTTGCGCCGATTCTGTACGTGCTCGCTTACGACGATTTCGCCGATGCACTGCAGTTTCAGAACGGCGTGCCGCAAGGGTTGTCGTCGGCGATCTTCACCAACGATATTCGCGAGGCGGAGCAATTCATGTCCGCGGCAGGCAGCGATTGCGGGATCGTGAATGTGAATATCGGCACGAGCGGCGCGGAAATTGGCGGCGCGTTCGGTGGTGAAAAGGAAACGGGCGGTGGCCGCGAATCCGGTTCGGACGCATGGAAAAGCTACATGCGCCGAGCGACGAACACGATCAACTACAGTCGCGATCTGCCACTTGCGCAAGGCGTGAAGTTCGACGTCTGAACCTGTCTGGACCTTGAAGCGCGTACGCTTGAAAACGAAAAACCTCAGTCTGGTTCGGGCGTACGTGATTTCCCGCTTCGCTTGATCTGCTGATCCATGGCCAGATCGAGCCTGCTCACGCGACGCGGCTTTTCAGGCTTAAGCGCTTTGACGAACGCCACGAAGTCGTCGAGGGTCAACGGTGCGCAGAGCTTCTGCTCGCCAGTCGCCGACCGGTCGACAAGATAAAACAAGCCGCCGCTCAGACTGACTGCCGCGTAGTGCGTGTTGCCCGTGCGCGTCTTGAGCCGCTCGACTGCGTTGATGGCTTTGGTCGAACGCATCGTCAGGCCTGGAAAGAAGCCGAGAAAATCGCTGACGGCATCAGGATGCAGGTGCGCATTTCTTGCTCGCGCCTTCCAGCCACAGATTGCCTACATGGCGTTGGCCCGGATAGAACCGATACTCCGTTGCGCCGTTGTCGAAGCGAACCTTGATCACGTTGGAGTCCCCGAATTCGAGCATGGTTCCTTGCGGAATCGGCGTCGATTTGAATGGGGCATCGTGTTTCTTTGCTTCGTCCGTCAGGCACTGGACAATACTCGCGACCGATTGATTGGTCGATGTGTCGACTTCAGGCTGACCTGCATCGGGGTTGTGAAACTGGGCGCAGGATTGCAGGAGAACGAGGGGTAGCGCGAGCGCGCCAATAATCTTTTTCATGGAATCCTTGAAAGTTCGGTCAAGCTGCGGCTGATGCCACCACATGCAACAACTCGTACAACGTTTTGTCCAATTTTACAGCACAGCGACCTTACATTTTCCCGCCAGTATTGACGCTGTGTTTGCGTTGAATTTGCGTTTCACCGGCGCATGACGCGCGTTTCATGCGTCGGGTGGCACGCCGAGCAACTGCATGGTTGCGCCAACCACGCCCGAAAACACCGGGCCCGCCACCGTTGCACCGTAGTACGCACCGGCCGACGGTTCATCGATCATCACGGCGACGATCACTTGCGGATTGCTCATCGGCGCCATGCCGACAAATGACGCGCGATACTTGTTAGCCGCGTACGTCCGTCCAATCTGCTTGCGCGCCGTGCCGGTCTTGCCACCCACCCGGTATCCCTCTACGGCCGCAGCACGGCCCGTGCCACGCGGGCCCATCGCAAGTTCGAGCATGTCGCGCACAGCCGCTGCCGTCGCCGGCTTCGTCACCTGGACCGCGCCCACCGCAGGCT
>NZ_JBAUSA010000415.1:0-12230 GCF_049581465.1 Caballeronia sp.
TACAGGAAAACGTAATGGCTAAGGCTTCGAACAACTCCGCGGCGCAACGCGTTCGCAAGAAGGTCAAGAAGAACGTCGCCGAGGGCGTGGTTCACGTTCACGCGTCGTTCAACAACACCATCATCACCATCACCGATCGTCAAGGCAATGCACTCGCCTGGGCAACGTCGGGTGGCCAAGGCTTCAAGGGCTCGCGTAAATCGACGCCTTTTGCAGCTCAGGTCGCGGCTGAATCAGCTGGACGTGTGGCGATGGAGTACGGCGTAAAGAACCTCGAAGTGCGGATCAAGGGCCCCGGTCCTGGCCGTGAGTCGGCGGTGCGCGCGCTGCACGGTCTTGGCATCAAGATCACCGCAATCTCCGACGTCACGCCGGTTCCGCACAACGGCTGCCGTCCGCCGAAGCGTCGTCGTATCTAAGACTTCGCTTGGCGCTTGCACCTGTTGACGCTCGCGCGTCGACGGGTTGCTTGCGTTATGAGGTCAGCGTTTCGAATTCTGCAGGTTGAATTCTAGCTAAGCCCACCGTTCGGACTATTGGGTCCGAACTAGCGCGAACAACATCGCGTGATAAATTTTAAGGATGCAAAGTGGCACGTTATACCGGTCCTAAAGCCAAGCTGTCCCGCCGTGAAGGTACTGATCTTTTCCTGAAGAGCGCACGCCGCTCGCTCGCCGACAAGTGCAAGCTCGATAGCAAGCCGGGTCAGCACGGTCGCACGTCTGGTGCCCGTACGTCTGATTACGGCACGCAGTTGCGTGAAAAGCAAAAAGTTAAGCGCATCTATGGTGTTCTCGAACGCCAGTTCCGTCGCTACTTCGCTGAAGCCGATCGTCGCAAGGGCCCGACGGGTGAAAACCTGTTGCAATTGCTCGAATCGCGTCTCGATAACGTTGTGTATCGCATGGGCTTTGGCTCAACGCGCGCTGAAGCACGTCAGCTGGTCGGCCACAAGTCGATCACGGTGAACGGTGTGGTCAACAACATCCCTTCCATGCAAGTCAAGGCGGGTGATGTGGTTGCGGTTCGCGAACAGTCGAAGAAGCAAGTGCGGATTCTGGAAGCGCTGAACCTGGCCGAACAAGGCGGAATGCCGGGCTGGGTGACGGTCGATGCCAAGAAGTTTGAAGGCACGTTCAAGGCCATGCCTGACCGCAGCGATATCGCTGGCGATATCAACGAAAGCCTGATCGTCGAATTGTATTCGCGTTAATCGGATTAACGGCCGAGGCACCCTGATTGCCGAAGGCAAGGGGTTACCTCGGCTGTTTATTTTCGGGTTGTCACCGGTCAGCCTTATCGGCGTAACGAGCCGAGGGTATTGAAAAGGAAAACCTATGCAAACCAGTTTGTTGAAGCCCAAGATTATCGCAGTTGAATCGCTTGGCGACAGCCACGCGAAAGTGGTCATGGAGCCGTTTGAACGCGGCTATGGGCACACCTTGGGTAACGCGCTTCGGCGTGTGCTGTTGTCGTCGATGATTGGTTATGCACCGACCGAAGTGACGATCGCCGGCGTCGTACATGAGTATTCGACGATCGACGGCGTGCAGGAAGATGTTGTCAACTTGCTGCTGAATTTGAAGGGCGTCGTTTTCAAGTTGCATAACCGCGACGAAGTCACGGTTACGCTGCGCAAGGAAGGCGAAGGCGTGGTTACGGCCGGCGATATCGAACTCGCGCACGATTGCGAGATCATCAATCCGGATCACGTGATCGCGCATCTGTCGAAGGGCGGCAAGCTCGACGTTCAGATCAAGGTTGAAAAAGGCCGCGGCTACGTGCCGGGCAACGTGCGCCGTTATGGCGAAGATTCGGCCAAGATCATCGGCCGTATCGTGCTGGACGCATCGTTTTCACCGGTTCGCCGCGTGAGCTACGCAGTCGAAAGCGCGCGTGTGGAACAGCGCACCGACCTCGACAAGCTCGTGATGAACATCGAAACCAACGGCGTGATTTCGCCTGAGGAGGCGATTCGTCAGTCGGCTCGGATCCTGGTCGACCAGTTGTCCGTGTTTGCAGCGCTGGAAGGTACCGAAGCTGCGGCAGAAGCACCGTCGCGCGCGCCGCAGATCGATCCGATCCTGCTGCGTCCGGTGGATGATCTCGAACTCACGGTTCGTTCCGCGAACTGCCTGAAGGCTGAGAACATCTATTACATCGGCGATTTGATTCAACGTACGGAAAACGAGCTGCTCAAGACGCCTAATCTCGGCCGCAAGTCGCTGAACGAGATCAAGGAAGTGTTGGCTTCGCGTGGTTTGACGCTGGGAATGAAGCTCGAAAACTGGCCGCCGGCTGGTCTCGACAAGTAAGCAGGAAACACGTAGTACGCGTGACTGGCGAAGACGCGGATTTTCCTTTAAAATCCGCGTCTTGCTTTTTCTACGACCGGCCCGTGCATTTTTGGACATGCTCAAAATTGCAATAGAAGAGCTGGATCTAAACTTGTTTAATTAGGAACTTCAAAATGCGCCATAAACATGGTTTGCGGAAACTGAACCGCACGAGCAGCCACCGCCTGGCTATGCTCCGTAATATGTCGAACTCGCTGATCGCGCACGAAGTCATCAAGACGACGCTGCCGAAGGCTAAAGAATTGCGTCGGGTCGTCGAGCCGCTGATCACGCTCGGCAAGAAGCCGTCGCTGGCAAATCGTCGTCTGGCGTTCAACCGCCTGCGCGACCGCGACTCCGTCGCGAAGCTGTTCGACGTGCTCGGTCCGCGTTACGAAGCGCGTCCGGGTGGGTACTTGAGCATCCTGAAGTTCGGCTTCCGTCAGGGCGACAATGCGCCGATGGCGCTGGTCATGCTGATGGATCGCCCGGAACTCGCTGAAGGCGACGACGTGCAAGAAGCTGAATAAGCTCGCACGCGTTTGACTAAAAAGGCCAAGCTTTGCTTGGCCTTTTTTATTGCGCGCCACGTTGGCCATTGGGACGAATGTGCGCGCTGGCCGTCGATGCTACGATTCGTGGATACCTGTCTGATCGAAGCGCACCATGAATTCGCCTGTTGTTCTCCTCTTGACTACGTGCCCTAATGCCGACGCTGCCGCTGCGCTAGCGGAAGGCGCTCTTGATGCCCGGCTCGCCGCTTGTGTGACGGAATTGGGCGCGGTGAAATCGCGGTATCGATGGAAGGGCGAGATCGAGGTCGCGGAGGAAGTCCAACTCCTCTTCAAGACGAGCTTGGCTCGCGCAGACGAACTTGCGCGGTTTATCGAGTCGAATCACCCTAACGAAACCCCTGAAATTGTCTCCTGGCAAGCGGATGCGTCGCTGGCCTACGGGCAATGGATCACCGCAGAAACGCAACGTCCTATCAATGTTTAAGTCCCTCGCATTTTCGGTTCGCCGGCCGTTTTACGCAGTTCTGACGTTGATGTCGTGCTGCGCGTTATTGATCTGCTTCGTCTCTCCGACACACGCTGCCGACGATTTTCTCGACCCCGCCGTAGCGTTCAAATTCAGCGCGACCGAGAAGCCGGGCGAGATCGACGTTCGGTATAAGGTGGCGGATGGCTACTACATGTATCGCGAGCGGTTCGCTTTCGCGGTGAAAAGCGGTACGGCGACGCTCGGCGATCCGCAATTGCCTGCGGGCAAGGTGCATTTCGACCAGACATTCAACAAGGATGTCGAGACGTATCGCGGAGAACTTGTAATACGGATTCCGGTGAAGCAGGCGTCGGGTCCGTTCGATATCGCTGTCACGGGACAGGGATGCGCCGATCAGGGCATCTGCTACCCGCCAATGGAGCGTGTCTACCACGTGTCTGGCGCCGCGCTGACGTCGGCCGATACAGCGGCGCTCACGCCGGCCCTCACCACCGATATCCCATGGTACGAGCGCGCGACCAACGCCGACTACGCCCAATCATTGCTCGACGGCGGCGGATTTTTCTCGGTGATCGGCCTGTTTTTCGTTGCCGGCATCGTGCTGAGCCTGTTGCCGTGTTCCTACCCAATGATCCCGATCCTTTCCGCAATCATCATCGGAGAAGGCGCAAGCGTGACGCGAGCGCGAGGGTTCGGACTATCGGCGGCGTACGTTTTTGGCATGGCAATCGTCTATACCGTCCTCGGCGTGCTTGCGGCGATGATCGGGCAAAGCCTCGGCGCCTGGCTGCAAAACCCGTGGGTCCTCGGCGCGTTCGGCGTGCTGCTTGCGGTGTTCGCGCTGACGTTGATCGCGGGCGTTGACATCGCGTTGCCCGCTCGATGGCAGAACAGCGTCAACGCGGCATCGCAGAAAAGGTCCGGCGGGAAGGTTGCTGCGGTCGTCGTCATGGGGGCGCTGTCGGCGCTCGTGGTGGGCGCGTGCATGACCGCGCCGCTCTTCGCGATCCTCGCGTTCATCGCGCACACCGGCAACGCGCTGCTTGGCGGCGTAGCGCTGTTCTCGATGGGCGTCGGACTGGGCGTGCCATTGCTGATCATCGGGCTCGGCGCGGGGACGCTTCTACCTCGCGCCGGCAACTGGATGGACGGCGTGAAGGTGTTCTTCGGCGTCGTATTGCTTGCGGCGGCCTTGTGGATCGTCTGGCCGGTGCTAGGCGCCGCTGTGGCGATGGCCTTGGCGGCTCTGTGGCTACTTATCGCAGCGGCGGCTCTGGGGACGTTTACGGCGGGCGCATCACCGGTGTCGATCTGGCGTCGTCTCGGCCACGGCTTTGGCGCGGCGCTCGCGATTTGGGCCGCCACTCTGGTCGTGGGCTTGGCCGCAGGTTCGACCGATCCGCTCAAGCCACTCGCGGTTTTCACCACCGGTTCGCGCACGGGCACCATCGCAGCAAACGCCGGGCAGCAATCCGGGCCGGGCGAAACCTTCGCGCCGGTGAAGTCGTCGGCGGAACTGGATCTTGCGGTCAAGGCGGCCGGCCGCCCCGCCATGCTCGATTTCTACGCTGACTGGTGCGTGTCGTGCAAGGAAATGGAACATTCGACGTTCAGCGACCCACGCGTGCGCGC
The DNA here is from genome assembly GCF_049581465.1 of Caballeronia sp. Classification (GTDB taxonomy): domain Bacteria; phylum Pseudomonadota; class Gammaproteobacteria; order Burkholderiales; family Burkholderiaceae; genus Caballeronia. Next base: position 4,974 of record NZ_JBAUSA010000415.1, read on the forward strand.
GCGTCTCGCTCAATTGAACCTGCTGCGTGCAGATGTCACCGCGAACAACACTGACGACCAGGCGTTGCTCAAGCGCTTCGGACTCTTTGGGCCACCGGGGATTATTTTCTTCAACACCCAGGGCGCCGAAGTCGTGCGCGTGGTCGGCTACGAATCGGCGGATAAGTTCCTGAAAAGCCTCGACAAGCTCAACGCCCCGGCAACATGAAAAAGGGCGACGCAAATGCGTCGCCCTTTTCCACCTCACCAGCGCAATCGAGCCGCTATTACTCCGATGCGCGCAGTAGTCGCGCCGCGTCCAGCGCGAAATACGTCAACACGCCGTCGGCGCCCGCGCGCTTGAATGCGAGCAGCGATTCCATCACCGCCTTGTCGTGATCAAGCCAGCCGTTTTGCGTGGCAGCCTTGATCATGGCGTACTCGCCGCTGACCTGATACACGTAGGTCGGGAAGCGAAACTCTTCCTTCACGCGATAAAGAATGTCCAGATACGGCATGCCAGGCTTGACCATCACCATGTCGGCACCTTCCCCGATGTCCATGCGCACTTCCCGAATGGCTTCGTCGGAGTTTGCCGGATCCATCTGATACGTCATCTTGTTGCTCTTCCCGAGATTGGCGGCTGAGCCCACGGCGTCGCGGAACGGACCATAAAACGCCGATGCAAACTTCGCCGCGTAGGCCATGATCCGCGTGTGAATATGCCCTTCGCTCTCGAGCATTTCGCGAATTGCGCCGATCCGGCCGTCCATCATGTCCGAAGGCGCCACGATATCCACACCCGCTTCCGCCTGGGCGCGAGCCTGTTCGACGAGAATCTCGCTGGTTTCGTCGTTGATCACGTAGCCATGCTCATCCAGCACGCCATCCTGGCCGTGGCTCGTGTACGGATCGAGTGCGACGTCGGTCAGCACGCCGAGGTCGGGGAAGTGCTTCTTCAACTCGCGCACCGCCCGCGGAATCAAGCCTTCCGGGTTCGTCGCTTCGCGACCGTCAGGCGTCTTCAGCGACGGTTCGATGGCCGGAAACAGCGAAATCACCGGCACGCCCAACTCCACGCACTGTTCGGCGACCTTCATCAACAAATCGACGGACGTGCGCTCGACGCCTGGCATGGACGGAACGGCCTGACGCACGTTCGTCCCTTCGACAATAAACACCGGGTAGATGAGGTCGTTCGTGGTCAGGATGTTTTCACGCATCAGGCGGCGCGAAAAGTCGTCACGACGCATGCGACGCGGACGATGATTGGGATAGAAGCTCATGACTTTGCGTGGAGATTTACGTGGAAGTTGATCGAGTGAACCCGCGGGTGAAATAGTCGGCAGCCTTGTTGCCATTGCGTTTGCCGCCGGTCTGCCGTCGCTTTCCGAGCCTTTTCTAGCCGATGGTATATCATACGGACCGAGGTAGGCGCCTGGCGCTGAACTCCCCGCTTCTCCTCCCTGAGCGGGTGCCTGTGGCGATTCTTAAAGAATTTGATCAGGCTGTTTGACCCGCCGTCCTGCGGCGGGTCTTTTTACGTCAGCGCGTCATTTTGCGCCGAGCCGGGCATTTTCGCCTTTTACTGCGCTTCGTCCTCTGGAGCGCTTTCCTCCGTCGACTTCGGGATCAGCCAGCTTTCGATTTTTTCGTGTGCTTCGTCCAGGCCAACGCGCTTGAGTGCCGAAAAAAGCTGCAACGTCAGTGCGCCACGATAACCCTGCGCCGTGTACTCATCGAAAGCCTTCTTGGTCGCGCGCAGCGTATTGATGCTTTCCTGCCGCGTCAGTTTGTCGCATTTGGTGAGTAATGCATGAATGGGTTTGCCGGTCGGCGCGAACCAGTCGAGCATGATCTTGTCGAGTTCGGTCAGCGGTCGGCGCGAGTCCATCATCAGGATCATCCCGACCAATTGCGCGCGGCTCTGAAGATAGGTAGAGAGCAATTGCTGCCAATGCAGTTTCGCGTTGCCCGACACTTCGGCGTACCCATAACCCGGCAAGTCGACGACGTGCGCCTTCGGTTCGTCGGCTGGGCCTATAGCGAAATAGTTGATGTGCTGGGTGCGGCCGGGCGTCTTGCTGGCGAAAGCCAGGCGCTTTTGATTGCACAGCAAGTTGATGGCCGTCGATTTACCGGCATTGGATCGCCCCGCGAACGCGATCTCCGGCTGGGGCGTAGGAGGCAAGTCGCGCAGGTGATTGACGGTCGTAAAGAACCGGGCTTGATGGAGCAGGAATGACGACATGGGAAGGCCAATAAAGAAATTCTGTGGAAACTCGAGCTGTGGAGACCCACTTGATACTGGGCTTGCCCCGACTGGCGTCTTTGCGTTTAGCGAGTTATTGTACAATACGACGGTTGTACGAAGACCAGCTAGGGCACGCAAGACCCAAGCGGAGTAAGGAGTAAGACGGGGAGTGAGACAGAGTTAAGGACAGGATTCGGGACACGCGGCGAGTGAATTTCAAGCGTGCATCGAGTCTTCTGTCGGGTGTCTTGCAGTGCGTCTGTCGCCGTCGTTTTTTGCAGAACCTCCCATTCTCACAAGACGAAAAACAGGGTACGCGAATGAACCGACTGTACAAGACTCTGATGGTACTGGAATTAACGGCAGCATTCGGAGCGGGGTTGGTAGGCTGGACGAATCAGGCGCAAGCGGCGGACGCGGCCAATCCGACCATCGCCGCCAAGCCAGACGTGGCACGGGGCCAGGCAATCGCCACCCAGGTCTGCGCATCGTGTCACGGAGCGGATGGCAACAGCGCCGGGGGCGCGTTTCCCAAGCTCGCGGGGCAACATGCCGCCTATATCGTGAAGCAGTTGAAGGATTACAAGACGCAGCCGGGTGCGAAGGGACCTGCTCGCGCGAATCCAATCATGGCGGGCATGGCTGCTGCGTTGAGCGATCAGGACATGATCAACGTGGCTGCCTATTTCGAGTCACAGAAAGCCAAGCCCGGTTACGCGCACGACAAGGCCACGGTCCCGCTGGGTCAGAAGATCTATCGCGGCGGTGTGGCTGACCAGGCTGTTCCGGCGTGTGCGGCGTGCCATGGCGCAACCGGAATGGGCGTGCCGGTGCAGTATCCGCGGTTGTCGGGGCAATGGGCCGACTACACCGCGGCGCAGCTCACCGCGTTCGCGCAAGGGACTCGTACTAACAGCGATCCCATGCATACCATCGCGCTGCGCCTGAACGATGCAGAGGTGAAAGCGGTCGCGGATTACATCGCTGGGCTGCATTGAGCGCGCCATATACGCCAGCCGTTATGGCGAAGTTGCAGTAATATCCGCCGCGGCGTCTCAAAAAAGGCGCATCGTTCGAGCGCATATCACGAAGCCGGTCCGCGAGATCGGCGCCAAAACAAAAAAAGGGTGGGATGCCGGTCGATGACCGCTTGCGTCTCCACCCTTTTTTGCTGTTCAGCCGGAGTTTGAATGAGCGTCACCACGTCGGGAATGCAGTCGAAATCGAGTCGCAGCAGCGTGCGTCAGGCCATCGAAGTGATCAGTTCGATGCGCTTCGCCATCTCGCTGCTCGTGATCCTTGCGATTGCGAGCATTATCGGGACGGTTCTCACGCAGGAAGATCCGTACCCAAACTACGTCAATCAGTTCGGTCCGTTCTGGGCCGATATTTTCCGCGGCGTAAGCCTGTACAACGTGTACAGCGCGTGGTGGTTCATGCTGATCCTCATTTTCCTGGTGTTCTCGGTGTCGCTGTGCGTCATCCGCAACGGCCCGAAGATGATCGCGGACATAAAAAGCTGGAAGGATCGCGTGCGCGAAGGTAGCCTGCGCGCGTTTCATCACAAGGGCGAATTTGCCGAGGTGGCGACGAATCGCGCCGATACGGCGGCCCAGCTCCAGCGCCTCACGGGCAAGATGGGCTACAAGTTCAAGACGCGGGAGACCGACAGCGGCGCGACGTTGATCGCGGCCAAGCGCGGCGCGCTGACGAAGCTCGGCTACATCTCGGCGCACATCGCGATCGTGATTATTTGTATCGGCGGGCTGCTCGACAGCAACCTGCCGATCAAGCTGCAAATGTGGCTCTTCAACAAGACGCCGATCGCGAGCAATCTTGTCATCAATGACATCCCGCCCGAGCATCGCTTGTCGGAGTCCAACCCGACGTTTCGCGGCTACGCGTGGGTGCCGGAAGGCCAGCACGTAGGAACGGCCATCCTCAACCAGCAGGACGGCTCGCTGATCCAGGACCTGCCGTTTTCGATTCAGTTGAACAAGTTCATCGTCGATTACTACTCGACCGGCATGCCGAAGCTGTTCGCGAGCGATATCGTGGTGATCGATCATGAGACCGGCAAGCGCATCCCGGCCCGCGTCGAAGTCAACAAACCGTTCGAGTACGACGGCATTTCGATTTATCAGTCGAGCTTCCAGGACGGCGGTTCGAAGCTTTCCATGACCGCCTGGCCGATGTCGGGCCAGAGCGCGGCGACCACGCCGTTCGACGGCGTGATCGGGGGAACGGCGCCCATGAGTCCGCAGATCATCGGCGGGAAGGGCGAGAGCATCGAGTTCAGCGACTTTCGCGCGATCAACGTGGAGAACGTGACCGACGGCAACGGACAGATCGACGCGCGCGGCGTTGGCCAGACACAGTCGCTCAAGCAGGCCTTCGACGAACGCCTCGGTTCCGGCGCGAAAACCTCCAAACCGACGGATTTGCGCAACGTTGGGCCGTCGGTGCAATACAAGGTTCGCGGCACGGACGGCCAGGCGCGCGAGTTCAACAACTACATGCTGCCCGTCGATGTACAAGGCCAGCCGATGTTCCTCGCCGGCATGCGCGTGAGCCCGAACGACCCGTTCCGCTATTTGCGCATTCCCGCCGACGAACAAAGCTCCATCAAGCAATGGATGAACCTGCGCGCCGCGCTTGAAACGCCCGCAATGCGCGCGGAAGCGGCGCATCGGTTCGCTATGCGTTCCGTGCCGGAAGCGAACAAGGATCTGCAAAAGCATCTGGAAGAAAGCGCGTCGCGTGTGCTAAATCTTTTCGCGGGCGCGGACGACACGGGCGCTAGCCCGGCGACGCCCGGCCAGACGCTGGGCGGCTTCCAGGCAATCGCAGGTTTTATCGATAAATCCGTACCCAAGGGCGAGCAGGAAAAGGCCGCGGGCTTGCTGTTGCGCATGCTGGAAGGCGCGACTTGGGATCTGTGGCAACTTTCCCGGGCCCAGAATGGCTTGCCAGAAGCTCAGCCGGACGCGAAAAATACCACATTCGTGCAATCGTCGATCAATGCGCTTTCGGACAGCTTTCTTTACGGAGCGCCGGTTTTCTTGCAACTCGATTCGTTCAGGCAAATCCAGGCGTCGGTGTTCCAGCTAACGCGGGCACCGGGCAAAAAAGTGGTGTATCTTGGCAGCGCCTTGCTCGTATTCGGCATTTTCTCGATGTTTTACGTACGTGAGCGTCGTCTCTGGTTCTGGCTCAAAGACACGGCATCGGGCGGTACGAGCGTGCTGATGGCAATGTCCACAGCGCGTCGAACCCTCGATTTCGAAAAGGAATTCGTGCAAACCCGCGACGCGATCGGCGCCATGCTTGGTGCAAAACTGGCGTCCCCGAACTCCCCGCCGCAGAATGCTCCGGCGGACGCGAACTCCACCCGCTCGACAGATTCAACCCGGTAAGAACATGGACCTCACACAAGCCTCCTCGAATTCGACATTGACCGCGGCGCAGCAGCGCGAGGGCAAGGTGCCCGTCGACGCCGCCCTGTTCGACGAACGTCCGTTCCTGAAGCGTCTCAACCCGACCGATTGGTTGTTCGCGCTGGCGATGGTCGCCGGCGCGGGTTTCGCGTTGTTTCGCTACTACCCGTTCATGAATTACTACGACAAGCTGGTGCTTTGCTGCGCCGTGCCTGTTTTCGTCGTGCTCGGGTGGCGCTGGAAACCGGTGCGGTTGTTGATAGCGAGCATCGTGGTGCTGTCGCTTACGTCGTTGCAGCTTTATCACTCCGACCTCGGGCGTGCCGAAACCAACTTCTTCCTCAAATACCTGTTGTCCAGCCAGTCGGCCATCTTGTGGATGAGCGCGCTGCTCGTCCTGGCGACCGTGTTTTACTGGATCGGCTTGATTTCGCGTTCACCAACGGGCGGCGCGATCGGTTCGAAACTGACCTGGGCCGCCGTCCTGATGGGCTTCACCGGCTTGATGGTGCGCTGGTACGAGTCCTATCTGATCGGCTCGGATGTCGGGCATATTCCTATTTCGAACCTGTACGAAGTGTTCGTGCTGTTCTGCCTGATCACGTCGCTGTTCTACCTGTACTACGAGCAGCACTACAGCACCCGCGCGATGGGCGCGTTCGTCCTGCTCGTGATCAGCGCGGCCGTGGGCTTCCTGATGTGGTATTCCATCGCCCGGGACGCGCAGCAGATCCAGCCGCTCGTTCCCGCGCTGCAAAGCTGGTGGATGAAGATCCACGTACCGGCAAACTTCATCGGCTATGGCAGTTTCGCGCTGGCGGCCATGGTGGGCGTGGCGTATCTATTCAAGGAGCATGGCGTTCTCGCTGATCGGCTGCCGTCGCTCGAAGTGCTCGACGACGTCATGTACAAGTCGATCGCCGTCGGTTTCGCGTTCTTCACCATCGCGACGATCCTCGGTGCGCTCTGGGCGGCGCAAGCGTGGGGTGGCTACTGGAGCTGGGATCCGAAAGAAACGTGGGCGTTGATCGTGTGGCTGAACTACGCCGCATGGCTGCACATGCGCCTGATGAAGGGCCTGCGTGGCTCGGCCGCCGCATGGTGGGCGCTGACGGGCCTGCTGGTTACCACCTTCGCGTTCCTCGGCGTGAACATGTTCCTGTCGGGGCTGCATAGCTACGGCAAGCTGTAACTTTTTCGTTGTTCCCAACGAACTAACCGCCATGCACTTCTTGCTGGCGGTTTTTTCTTGGCGCGGGCGGAATAGTTGCATCCGCTACGGTGTTCATCCGCTATCGACGTACGCGCGTAGGCGCCGAGCGCCGGGCGAGCATTTTCCGCCTCACGTGAATTCCAGGAGTATCGATATGTTTATCAAGCGGAATCGCCCGCTGTATGGCGACGACATTGCGAGTAGCGACATTACGCCGCGCTCGGTTTTCGACAATCGCAGGCGCGTGCTGCGCGCGGCGGGTGCGATCGCGGCGACCGGCCTTGTGGGCGTGAACGGCGAGGCTTTCGCGACCATGACCTCATCGGACGCCAAGGGCCCGAAGCTGGCCGCGACCCCGAACACGAAATTCGTCG
>NZ_JBAUSA010000416.1:0-1769 GCF_049581465.1 Caballeronia sp.
GGAGGGAGGAGTACACGGATCGGCGTACGCTCGATATCAGCGGGACGGATGCTGCGGTTCGGTGCGATCCCCCGGAAGCACGCTTAAACCGCCGTGTTTTTGCGCTAATCAATTGGCCGTGTCTTCGCCAGAGTCCGTCCGTTCCGGGGCAATTCGCATCTCGGCCTCAAGCCAGATCCGCTCGAAACCGGCAATGTCGCAAAGAATCGCCCATGCCGAATAGGGAATCGGCGCCTCTTCGCTCATCCAGCGTCGCACCTGCCGGCCGCCATGTTCACTCAGTCCGAGCAAACGCGCCACGCCGCGTCCGGACATTCCGACGCGTCGTACGATCTCCTGAACCTCCGGGCCACTCGGCCGCTCCCATCCTTCGTCCGCTGGCAAAAAACATTCGGAGCGAATTTTGACCTCATAGCTGCTACTCATCATTTTTTCCGTCGTGTTTCTATTTATCGTGCACACCCTACTTGTCGGCTGTAAGCCGCACGAGTCGTGGCGTGGAGCGCGATTCGCCTACGGATCGTGCCCCCACGGCTTCGCCGCGGAGGAATCACGCAACCTTCGGTTGCCTGACGACCCCAGCCATGGTCATTTCAGGCCAGCCCGGATCGTCCCTTCACTACGCTACGGGCCGGCGCGCACCGCACGCCTACTGGCGCGGGTCCCCAGGCGCCTCGATCCGGGCGCTCGGCGCGCGCGAGACGTCAATGGTGCCCTAAACCCCGGTTCGGCAGGAAGGAGGGGCACACCCGCCTGCGGCAAATGTCCGAGGTCTCAGAACGGCGCAGCCTGCGGGGAGGGGGTGTTCAGTTCGCCACGCTGATTGCCGCTGTCTGTTCAGGAGTCAAGGTGGCCGCGTCTACAACGTCCGCACGCACATAGATCATCCATCCATAGATATCGGCAAGTACACGCGCCTCGAGGCACAGCGACGCATCATCGCCCGAAGTTTGCCGGGTACGCCAAATATTGATCGCCTCTTCAATCTGGGTGATTGTAATTGTTCCCATCGAGCCTCCAACGTCCGCGCGCCCTGGCGCGGACAATGACTGTTAGATTCCGGCGTCACGTGCGGCCAATATTGGGGCGCGGGGCGGTACACGCTCAAGCTGCGCGAGGGCTGCGCGTGCGAGCGCCCGTAACTCGTCGCGGTGCATTTCGATTGCGTGGCCGTCGCGGTCGAACATATTAGCGATGCGGTGCAGCGCGTCGGCCGAGGTCGCGGCCGCATCAGCGGACAACGCCATGCGGAATAGTTCGGCGCGCACCATCGACCGGTCGCCGTACTGGTAGACGGCCAATAATGGGAGAAGGGCAGTAAGCCACGTGGGGCGGATGTTCGCGGTGTCCATCGTTTCCTCGCAAGGGGAGACAGTGAAAAGCCCCGACCCGAAGGGCAGGGCCGGTTCGTTAGTCGATTGCCTGCAGAATCTCTGCGGCCTCAGCGTGCGTCATCGCGTACTCACGCAGCGCGTGATAGTGATCGATGATCTTGTCGTTGCCCGTCTTCTCGGCGAGATGACAAAGCGCGAACAACGTGACGACAACCCCGAAGGCATCCGTGCCCACCGTGCCGTCATAGCCGTCGCCATGCCATTGCACCCGCAGACTCGGACCAGCATGCGCCGGGGCCATATAGAAGCCACCGTTGGACAATTCGAAGAAGTCCCAAGAACCGCCTCGATAGTCGTGCGAAAGGCGCGAAGCCCAGGTATAGATCATTGACTCGCCACGCAGAAAATGCGCGCCCAGATAACGCGGCAGGACGT
>NZ_JBAUSA010000417.1:0-1895 GCF_049581465.1 Caballeronia sp.
TCATAACTCCGACCGACCCGGTTTTGTCAATGGACTTCGATCCGCGGCGTTAGCCGTGTTCATGGCGATGGTGGATGTCCGGGTAGTGCGCATGCCGGTGCCGAAGCGGTTCATGCCGGCGCCGGCGAGCAGCCTGAATCTGGTCATCGCGCTGCTTCTTGCAGCGCGCCTGCCATCGATCGGCGCAAAGGGCGCGACGGTGGCCGTCGGCTTCTGCGGCGTGGGCTTAAGCCTCGAGCTGTTTGTCTTGGCGCTGCGCCATCTCCGCAGCGCTCGGACTGGGGCTTATTTCTCGGTCGCGCCGTTCCTGGGCGCGATCATCGCTATTGCCCTGCTTTGGGCGCACGGGATAGCCGCAGATTGCTACGGGCGCGACAACAGGTGCAAGCAGCCCCCGCGTAGTCTCCCGCTACGCGAGGGTGCAAGGTGCGCGCGCTTCCGGGAGGGCAAGTGCGCGCGCGCTGAAACACGGCAGCACTATTTTTATTCGCCACCCCCGCAAAAAGGGCGGCCCGAAAGCCGCCCCCTCCCCAGCCCACTTGGAACGGAGGAGCGCCGCAAGGGGGTTTGCGGATTTCGCCGTTCAAAGCCGGGCCGAAGGGCTTACAACGCACCGGTTGTATCACAATGACGCTGCGCATTAATGCTGTCAACTGTCGGTGTAGAGTTCGAGCCAGTGGGCCTATAATTGAGCAAACAAAAAGGGCGGCTGAAGCCGCCGCTCGCGCATACGCTGCAACATCCTGTGCCGCGCCGTGGCCGCAGATCGCGGTCCGCCTAATCAACCGAATAAGGCGTCCAGCACGGATGAGCGCCTGCCCGACCAGGGCGCGATCGTCGCCGCCAATGCTCCGATTCCTCGCGAGGGAATCGCTGCTTGCCTCACTAACGTCGCCTTGGCCTCTGGCATATTTACATAATTTATAAGTTGACATTCTAATTACAAAGCATGACTGTGCTCGGATGCGACGTCTAGAGAAGAGCATGATTTTTTCGGACGACCAGACAACGAATGACGCCCTGCCCAACACTCCTGGAGAGGAGCAGGCGGCTGCATGGGTGCGCGAGGAGCAGGCGGCGGCATGGGTGAGATTCTATGCGATCGAGGTCGAGAGCCGCCCCGGTGAACTTGAGTATGATCGAGCGCTCGCCGCCGCCAAGAGACTGGACGCCGCGGTCGCCAAGATTGTCGCGGCGGGTAGAGGACGGCATGAGGGCGACTGGCCCTTTTGACCCGATAGTCACCCCGCGGAACCGCCACCGAGTCGCCCGACGGCCGCTTGCTTGCGGGGCGTCGCTTAGGACAGGCTCAGAAGCTCAGTCTTGATGATCGGGCAGCATTGCAACTTCCCGGGCTGCCAGCCGGCATAGATCCGCCGGAGTTCGACGCCGGCCGTCCTCATCAACGATGCAAACATCGTTCCGCTTACGCCCGAGTAGCACGAGGACGTGCTCAAGAGCAGCCCTTGCACTTTCAGGTCGGTCGACGACTTCGGTGACGCCAACCCTAGAGGTTACGGTAAACTTCATGGCCGTTCGCGTCAGCCCATCAGCTCCAAAACGAAAAACTACGCGCCGATGGGCGTTCTCGACGCGAGGCTGTCGCCACCGCTGATGCCTTAAGCCAAACCAGCGGCAGGCGCATTGTAATTTTTCCTTCACTCTAGGGTCGCCCTTGCAATGACGCATCGCCAACACCACAATTATGGTAATTGCAATATCATTTATAACCGGTGCAATCCTCTGGTATCGGTGGTGGCGCTAGACGAGCCGCCGACTCATAGTAGGAGGTAGGATATGAACTTATTGTCGCGACGGAGCGTTCTTGCTATCGCCGCCGTTGTCGATGTCGCGTTGCATTCGCGCTCGGCGCCGGTTGCGGCCAAAGCTTTGGC
>NZ_JBAUSA010000418.1:0-4762 GCF_049581465.1 Caballeronia sp.
GCAATCGATTGCTCAATTTACCTACATCACGTCCGTCCGGAATACCCATGAAAACACTGTTTCTGCAGGCCCCTTCCTACGACGGTTTTGATGGCGGAGCGGGCTCGCGATATCAGGCGAAGCGCGAAGTCCGGTCGTTCTGGTACCCGACATGGCTCGCGCAGCCGGCCGCCCTGATTGAAGGAAGCCGTTTGCTCGACGCTCCCGCCGATGGCCTCTCGGTGCAAGCGTCGCTCGACGTAGCACAGCAGTACGATCTCGTCGTCATCCACACAAGTACGCCGTCCTTTCCGACCGACACGCTGTTCGCTGAACAATTGAAGCAAAGAAAACCGGCGGTACTCGTCGGCATGGTGGGCGCGAAGGTCGCTGTCGACCCACACGATTCGCTCGTGGCCAGCAAGGCAATTGATTTCGTGTGCCGCGAGGAATTCGACTTCACCTGCCGTGACGTGGCGCAAAGTCTCCCGCTCGCATCAATCCAAGGGCTGAGCTATCGATTGCCCGACGGTGAAATCATGCACAACGAAGGCCGCCCAATTCTCGAAAACATGGACGAGCTACCGTTCGTTGCACCGATCTACAAGCGCGACCTGAAGATCGAGAACTACTTCATCGGTTATTTAAAACATCCGTACGTATCGATCTATACGGGCCGGGGTTGTCGATCGAAGTGTACGTTTTGTCTCTGGCCACAAACGGTCGGAGGCCATCGCTATCGTACGCGCTCGGTCGAGAACGTGTTGGCAGAAGTGAAGTGGATCCGGGACAACATGCCAGAGGTCAAGGAGATCATGTTCGACGACGACACCTTCACCGACTTCAAGCCGCGAGTGGAAGAAATTGCGCGCGGACTCGGCAAGCTTGGTATCACGTGGTCCTGCAACGCGAAGGCCAACGTGCCGTATTCAACGCTCAAGATCATGAAGGAGAACGGCTTGCGTTTGTTGCTGGTCGGCTATGAGTCGGGTGACGACCAGATCCTGCTCAACATCAAGAAAGGCCTGCGTACCAATATCGCGCGGCGCTTCAGTGAAGATTGCCGCAAGCTGAACATCAAGATTCACGGCACGTTCATCCTTGGCCTGCCGGGCGAAACCCGCGAGACGATCGAGAAGACCATCGAATACGCTAAGGACATTAATCCGCACACCATTCAGGTCTCGCTTGCCGCGCCGTATCCCGGCACGACCTTGTACAAGCAAGCGGTCGACAATGGCTGGCTGCAGGAAAACAAGGTCATCAATCTCGTTAGTTCAAAGGGCGTCCAACTTTCGGCGATCGGGTATCCGCATCTGTCGCGCGAAGAGATTTATCACGGCCTCGAAGAGTTCTATAAGCGCTTCTATTTCAGGCCGTCGAAGATCTGGGAGATCGTGCGCGAAATGCTGATGAGCTGGGAGATGATGAAGCGGCGCTTGCGCGAAGGTGTGGAGTTCTTCAAGTTTCTCCGGGCTCACGAGGCATGACCCCGGACGTGCCCGACCTGCCGGGTCAGTTTCCCGGCCTGTCACATCCGAAGTACAGAAGGCTTCGAAGGCTGTGTGTGAGATCCGCGTGGCTGGCAGGCGCCACCCTGCTGATCGCGTTCGCCATCCACTTCGGCAGCCGGCATATCGCGCATGCAGCGCTTGGCTGGGCAGCTTATGTATGCGGCGCAAGCGCGGTCTTCGGGATCCTCTACATGCTGGCTGCCGCGGCGTTGACGAGGCGTTTTCTCGCGCGCACCTGCGCCGAGCCCAGTTCGTTTCCGGGTGTGACGATCATCAAGCCCTTACATGGGAACGAGCAGGCGCTGCTCGAAAACCTGTCGGGATTCTGCAGGCAGGATTATCCCGGGCCCGTACAGTACCTGTTTGGTGTCCACGACAAGACGGACCTTGCGCTCGAGGTGGTGGAACGTTTGCGGCACTTGCATCCTCAGGCTGAGATTGCGATCGTGGTCGACTCCCGGCTGTATGGCCCGAACCGCAAGATGAGCAATATCCTCAATATACTGCCCAACGCGCAGCATGACATCCTGGTGTTCGCCGATAGCGACGTCGGGGTCAGCCCCGGTTACCTGCGCGGTATTGTCGGCGAGTTGCAAAAGCCGGGAGTCGGGCTGGTCACCTGTCTTTATCGCGGGCTGCCGGATGCCGGCTTCTGGCCTCGACTGTCCGCCAAGGCGAGCAACTACCAGTTTCTCCCCGGCGTCGTGGTCGGCATGGCGCTTCGACTTGCGCGCCCCTGTTTCGGACAGACCATCGCGATGCGTCGTGTAACGCTCGAAAGAATTGGCGGTTTCTCACAGTTCACTCATCATCTTGCCGAGGACCATGCAATTGGTGAAGCGGTGCGGCAGCTGGGAGAAAAGGTCGTTGTTCCGCCCATCATCGTGACGCATGCGTGCGTTGAAACCAGCGCGGCGCAATTGATCTCTCATGAACTGCGCTGGAGTCGTACCATCCGGACAATCGATCCTGCCGGCCACCTCGGCTCGGCGCTCACACATCCGCTTGCGTTTGCCTTGTTCGCCATTGCGTTATCGGGCGCCGCCATGTGGACCTGGCCGCTCACGCTAGCGGCACTGTTCACGCGGCTCGCGCTGAAACTGCAACTGGACCACGCGCTTGGCCAGGCCTCGGGCGATCTATGGTTATTGCCAATCTGGGATCTGGCGTGCTTCGCCATTTTCGTCAGCAGCTTTTTCTCGACGCGCGTACTCTGGCGAGGCTTCCAGTTCAAAGTCGGCCGCGATGGCCTGCTCTATCCGCTCGGGGAGAAGTGATCGTTGCGGCTTAATTCCTTAACTCGAATCGCATGACTAAGCATCTTGGCCGTTTCGTCGCGGCACTTGGACTAATCGTGGCACTGGCGCTAGTGTGGCGCGAAGATCCACACTCGGTGTTCGCGCTGTTGCGCACCGCGGGTCCCGGCCTTGTCCTTGCCGCGGCCGTCCACGTGCTGCCAATGCTGGCCAATGCCCGGGACTGGCAAACGCTCATTGTCGGAACCGTCCGTCCGGGTCTGCTGTCCATGCTGCGGCTGGTCTGGATTCGCGAGTCCGTCAACAGCTTGCTGCCGGTTGCGCGGATCGGCGGCGAGATCGTCTCGTTCCGGCTGCTGACGCGCGCCGGTTTGCGGGCATCTACTGCCGCGGCGAGCCTGGTCGTCGACATGCAGCTCACCCTGATCAGTCAGCTCGTGATCACCCTCGTCGGCATAGCGTTCCTGCTGGGCCACGCCACGCCCGGTGAACGCCAGCTTGCCGTGGATGTGCTCTGGGGACTGGCCGTGCTGGCACCGCTCCTGGCAGGCTTTGCACTGATCCAGCATGTGAGCTTGTTTGAAAGAATGACCCGCTTGTTCAATCGGCTGACAAGCGGCCAGATTGCGGCACTAGCCGGCCCGTCACTACGCATCGACGAGTCGATCAAGCTGATCTGGAGAAGACATGGGGTTGTCTTGTGTTATCTGTTCATCTGGCAGCCGTTGCAGTGCCTCGCCACATCTGTCGAGATCTGGCTGGCACTCTACTTTCTAGGCTCGCAGATCAGTTTCGCCGAAGCTGTCGTGCTCGAATCGCTGATTCAAGCGCTCAGCAGCGCCGCGTTTTTCGTACCCGGTGCGCTGGGCATTCAGGAAGGTGGCTTTGTTCTGATCGGCGGCGCCCTGGGCCTCGATCCGTCTGTGAGTCTCGCTCTCGCGGGTGCGAGACGTTTGCGCGACCTGCTCGTCTTCGTTCCCGGACTGTTCGCATGGCAGCTTGCGGTGGCGCGCGAGCTGGGATCGTCCGGCGGCGATGGTTCAAAAAGTGGCGTTGAACACCAATATGCGGATCATTAGGCGCTTTCCGCCCCTCTGCGCGTCTTGAACATCAGCGCTCAAACCCTGCCCGCAACGTGCCAGAAGTCGATTTTTTCCTGCAGCCGCCGGCACTCGGGTTCGAGGCAATCGATGTCGTGCGCCACATTGCCATACGACGCTCGCAGACGCGCGATCACCCGTTCCGGTACCACCTGACAGCTCGAGGAATCGGACGCCGCGCGGTGGAGAAGCGAGAAAAACGTGCGCAGGTCACGCCGGGTATCGCCAACAGCATCGTCCTCGTATCGTGTCGATGAAGCTGGCCCGATCTGGTCGACAAGCCGGAATGCGTGTTTGATCTGGGAGCGGTTGTAGGTCCGCTGGAAGTAACTGTTGTCCCACGCACCACTGCACAGCGCGGCGTTTGCCTGGTCGGCGAGTCCGCGGCTGATGTTGACTACGGTGACCGTCTCGCGCAAGCGCTCGAGCCTGAGCATGTGCATCGCACGTCTCGCACGGATCGCCTCGAGAGCCGGTATCGCAAGACCAACGGAAACGCCGATGACATTCCCGAGTGTGCTGTAGAAAGAAGTGACCGTGCCCATCGACGTTCCGTACGCGTAGAAGCCCGCTACGAGCGCAAAGACCGTCATGCCAGCAGCGGGCATCAGGCGCACCTTCGTCGCTTTAGCGCTCATCACGTTGCTCCGCGAAAACTCCGTGGTTCAAACACCCCCTTACCGCATTCGAACCCATGCAACCCTCAGGATATTGACGCTCGTAGCAAGTGCCCCACGCAGAACGAGTAGCTCACTGCGATACACCCGGAAGCGATTACTGGTCCGAGAATCGCCTTTTATCGAGCTGTGCGATCATGAATTGACCTGCTTTTGATCTTAAGATTGTGATCCACGGGGGTGCCATGATTAGCCATATGCTCATTTGGGCGGCGGTGCCGCACAACAGTGACGGC
>NZ_JBAUSA010000419.1:0-3858 GCF_049581465.1 Caballeronia sp.
CCGTTACAGAAGAGCATGATCAACCGTCGTTTTGATGATCGTGCCTCCTGCCCTGCTCAGTCACGGCCATTCTGAACCGCTCGCGCGCGAGCAAAGCATTCTTGTGCCTGCTACTTGAAACGGCGAACATGAGAGTGGTCCAATGAGTCCGCCCCACCATCTATTCAATCAAATCGCCGTGAACAGTGAAACTCCCTCGATACGCCCAAATGAAAAGGGCGGTCCACACAGCTTATCCTGAAGCACGCCGGCAAGCTCGGTTTTGAAGGCGTGGTCTCCAAGACGATCGACGCGCCCTATGCTCCTGGAAACCGCGGCCCATGGCGTAAAGCCAAAGCGCTCAATCGTCAGGGTTCGTGATCGTGGACTGGTCAGATCCGGAAGGATCGCGGCCGCATCTCTGGGGTCTCCTGCTCGGGTACTGCACGGATGAGGGCAAACTCATCTATGCCGGCCGCGTGGGCACGGGAATGCCAGTCAAGGTGCTGGCCGATCTACGCCGCCGCTTGGAGCGACTGGCAGCGCAAGACGTCGCCTCTGAGCGTCCCGTCGCCGCGCTCAACTCCCCCCTTGCGCGGTCGACGATCCTGCGCCGCGCCTAGCGCGACTAGGGAGCATGCCCCTCGCCCAGGGCGCCGAGGCGCGGGCGCGTCGGATAGCGCGGCCGCTTTTTTAAGTGCTCGCGTTCAAATGTCTCTCTGTCGATCAACTCACCATTTTGCCCTTCGATTATCTGTATTCGGCAGTGTTGGCGCCTGCGCCCTTAGTTGCTCTATGGCAAGTAACAAATTGTTAAGGTCAAACCGGCAACGCAGCAGCGTCGTGTGCGATCGACGCCTGTTTTAGAAGCGCGATTGTGGTCGAGGGAGGGGCATGATTTTTTCGGACGATCGGACTTCGAAAGACGCACTTCTCAACACTCTTGGTGAGGAGCTGTCGACAGCATGGGCGCGATTCTATGCGGTCGACGTCAGTAGCCGCCCCGGTGAACTTGAGTACGATCGGGCGCTAGCCACAGCCAAGAAGCTGGAGGCCGCTGTAGCCGAGATCGTCGCAGCAAGTGGAGGACGGCCTGCGAGCGACTGGCCATTTTGACTTTCCCTAGACCGGGTGTGCTACGAGCCGAGCTCGAGCGCCGTTGAGAGCTTTGGCGCCAAAAGACAAAACATTGGCCCCTTGAGGCATGTCGCTTTCGCCCCCCGCATCTATATCGGGCGGCCTGGATTTCGTCCGGACCTGCTCAAGGGGAGCCACAATGAAGAGAATATTGCTCGCCATCGGTCTTGCTGCTGCGGGTCTCGCGCCGGTCGCGGCGAATGCGTCGATCTACAAGTTCACATTCGAGTCGTTCGACTCCGAATTAACGGCTGGGGGCCAAATCACGGTCAGCACGGACGGCGAGGTGACTGGGGTGTCGGGCGTGATTTCCGGTCTCGCCGACCAGACTATCAGCGGGATTGCTCCCAACCCGAACTTATCCGGCGCGGCTTACAGCCCGGACGGCTCGTTCATCTATGACAACCTGTACCATGCATCGGGCATGCCCTTCGATGTCGATGGGCTGTTGTTCGTCACCGCTCAGAATCCGGGCGGCTATTGGAACCTCTGGGGAACCTCGCCCGGCAATTATTCGCTCTGGGAGTCGGTCGGCAGCTACAATTACCCGATCGAGGAGAGCGGAACTCTGAGTGTAGCCGCTGTGCCGGAATTGTCGACCTGGGCAATGACGCTCACCGGATTCGCTGGGCTGGGCTTTGCGAGCTACCGCGCGTCGCGAAGGACAGCCGCGGCCGGCCTTCGAGCCTAGCGGCCGGGAGTCCTCGCGCCGGGATTATCGCCGGCGCCCCCCATTGGGATCGGCTTCCGCAAGATCACGAACCCTGATCTCTCAAGCTCGGCTACCAGGCGCTCGGCGACGACCTTTGCGGTGACCTCGGCCGCCTGACTTCTTGCGCAGCTTCGACCACTGGTCAGGCCCAAGGAGAGACAGGTTTCAATGTCATCCCGAGTGGCGGGCGTGAGCTTGTCATCCATGACGCCAGAGGATACATGGACAGGAGAACATTTCAAGAACAAAAGAACTGCGATCGTGACCCGTTTCCGAATGTTCCCGAGTCTGCTCTTCGTCCTACCGGCCGTCCTGCTCGGAATGGCGCTTGAGCATAGGTCCGGCGCCGTCGAGACGCCATGCCCTGTCAGCGGTGCGGCAGAAATCCACTATGCGCCGGGTGAGGACTTGGAAAGGGTTGATGTCGCCTTGCTACGTGAGGCGGCGAGCAAATCGACATGGCGGCCTATGTGGTGACCGACCGCTCCGTCGTCGAGGCATTGCGCGCGGCAGCCGTGCGCGGAGTGAAGGTGCGCATCTGGCTCGACGCTGGCGAGGAGGCGAGGCTAAGCGAATTCGACGTAACGGCGCAGCTGGGCGGACAAGTTCAAGGCCTCGAGATTCGATCGAAAGCGCCAGGCGGCGAACTGATGCACCTGAAAGGCTAGTGCGTCGATCATCGCCTCTTGCGCACCGGCTCTGCCAACTTCTCCCGGTCAGGCGAGACGCGCCAGGACAATGACCTTGTGGCGCTAAGGGGCTCGTCTGTCTGCGCGGGGTTTGATGCGAAGTTCGATCGGGCCTGGGGCAGTTGAAGAGCGGCCGGTCGCGTCAATTGACCAAGTCGACTGTCTTGTCCGCGCAGATATCGACCTTGGACACATCCGCCGACTTACCGTCGGCGTATTTCCCGCGCAGATCTACATGACAATTCTTGCCCTGCGGTGCTTTAGCCCATGTCCATTGGCCGGCTTTCAGCACGCCTAGCACTTTCTTCCAGCTAGCCGAGCCGCTCTCGACCACCTGGAGCTCGACGAGATCGGCCTCGCGCCAGTTCGTCACTTTCACCGTGACGGTGCCGCCCGCCGGCGCCTTGAGCTTGGACTTCATGAGCGCGGCAGCAGCTGGCGCCGCCTCCGAGTTCTGAGCGAGCACCGGGGCCACGACAAGGCCGAACAGCGCCGCCGCAATCGTAACGGCCAAGATGATACGCCTCGTCACGAATCTCCTCCCTGCATTCGCCGTACGCCGATGAGGTGCGTGCATGAGTATGGCGGCCAACGATGGCGAAAGAAAAGCCGCGAGTCCGAGCGCCTCGCCGGCTTTCCGCCTCCAGTTGGCGGCTGTGCGGTCCTCAGTCTCGGGAGGGCACGCCCGGCCAGCGCCGGATACGGGCGGCGGGCTCTACACCGGCGAGCGCCGGGAAGGTCAGCCCTTATTATCGGGCAGCATTGCAACCTCTCGAGCTGCGAGCAGGCATAACTCTGCCGGAGTTCGGCGCGAGCCGTCCTCATCAAAGATGCGAACGTCGTTCGCTTGCGCCCGAGTAGCACGAGGACTTGCTCAAGGGCGGCCCTTGCGCTTTCAGAACGGGCGGCGACTTCGTTGACGCCAACCCTAGAGGTTACCGTAAATTTCATGGCCGTTCGCGCCAGCCCATCACGCTCCAAAACGAAAACCCCGCGGGGGTCTCCACGTGGTTCTGTCGTCAATGGTCTTGCCTTAGGACAAATTAGCGGCCGGCGCACTGTAAATTTTCTTTTACTGCAGGGTCACGCGGGGCTGGCCCGAGTGCCTCTTGAAGCAGCCATTGCAATGACGCATCGCCAACACCACAATTCTGGTGATTGAATTCCCTTAACGGTCGCGCCAAATACTTACGTATCGTTGGTGGCGCTAGTCGCGCCGCCGGCTCATCGTAGGAGGTACGATATGAACTTATTGTCGCGACGGAGCGTTCTTGCCATCGCCGCCGTTGTCGATGTCGCGTTGCATTCGCGCTCGGCTCCGGTTGCGGCCAAAGCTTTGGC
>NZ_JBAUSA010000420.1:0-2476 GCF_049581465.1 Caballeronia sp.
TTTATGGCCCACCATTCCGTGACCGATGACGACGATTTTCATGGCAGAAGCCCTTTAGTTTGCAACGCTGTTGTTAGCACCCAGCGCGAGGTCGCGCAGCGCCGCTTCCCTTGCCTTGTGTTCGGGACTGAAGCGCACGGCGAGCGCGCACAGCGCGGTAGCCGTAACGACTACACCCAGCATCCCAAGCGTTTGCTGAACGCTGCCCATGCCTTTCATCAAGAATCCCGCTGCGACCGCACCCACATTTCCGCCCGCGCCGATAACCCCTGCCACGCCGCCCAGCGCCTTACGGTCGATGAACGGAACCAGCGCGTAGGTCGCGCCACATGCCATGTGCGTGAAGAGGCCAAACGTGAGCATCGCGACAACCGCGATCGCGACGCTGTCCGCGTGCGAGAACCACATGAGGCCAAGCCCTTCGCCTGCGATCAATGCGAACAGCAGCGTCGAGCGAATGCCTAAGCCACTGCGCGCTGCTGCCTTGTCCGACAGCCAGCCGCCTAGCGCACGGGCGAACAGCGCGAGCAAGCCGAAGCTGCCTGCCGCAATCCCCGCGCCTTTGAGCGAAAGATGAAAGTGATCGACGTAATAGATCGCAGCAATGTTATGGATGAACACTTCAACGCCGAAGCACGCGGCGTAGGTGCAAAACAGCATCCACACCCGATAGTTCGAGCAAGCCGCGAGAAAGCTCGCGAGGCTGCCCTTCTTGCCGCCATCGATAGGAATGCCGCGCGCGCGCAAATCCGAAAACGCGCCTTGCGGGCAATCCTGCGTATAGCGCCAGTACAGGATCGCCATGAGCGGCATGGCGAGCGCAGGCACGATCAACGCAATCCGCCACGCCGACGCCTCCGCGACGCCGAATAACATGACGCCGCCGAGCATCATCGGGACCAGTGCCTGCGCGGCGCCGGCGCCCGCATTACCCCAGCCCGCGCTTGCAGCATTGGCCGTACCCACGACGTTCGGTGCGAACATCACCGATGTGTGGTACTGCGTAATAACAAAGCTCGCGCCCACTGCACCGATGGCGAGACGGCACCAGAGGAAACTTTCGTAACCGGTCGCCATGGCCGCACCGAGGACCGGCAACGCGCCCAGGACCAGCAAGCCGCAATAGACCTTGCGCGGTCCGAGCCGATCGCACATTGGACCAATCACAAGACGCGCGAGAATGGTCGCGGCAACCGCCGCGATGTTGATGTTCGCGACCTGATCGACGGTGAGGTGAAACTGCTGCTTGATCAGCGGCATCAACGGTGCGCACGCGAACCACGCAAAGAAGCAAACGAAGAAGGCCATCCACGTGAGATGGAAAGCGCGCATAGGCGGCGTGCTCAGGCTAAAGAGATCTATGCGTGTGGCTTTGTCGGTCATGTTCGTCCCGGTAAACGACAAGGCGTCCCGTGAAGCCCAGTCGAATGACCAGGTTCAGGGGACGCCGTTGTCCAAAATCAGTATTCAGGTTACTGCTGTGCTTAACGAAATCGTTGGATCGCCGTTGATCCGACCATGTACCTAATGCAATAGGCGTGCCATGCGGAAAGCCAACGCGCTAAGCCTCGCGTGACGGGGCTTAAGCGGGGTTTAGCTTTGCGCTGCCCATTTTTCGTGCGACGCATTTTGATGCGGCGGGCACACCGTTGGTGCGACGCAGCACTGCGGGCGTGCGGCATGCATCGCGCGATACGCCTGATCCCGAAGGTGCGCAGGTACGCCAACTCGTCCCCTCGCAACCAATATGTTCGTTGCACGCGTTACGTTTCGCGACTGGCCTGGAATTTGCATATACATCGTGGTGCGCGGCAACGACGTCGCGTCACGACGAAGCAAAGACCCCCGCAATATCGGACAACGGCGTCCGCCCGTGCAGAGTCACGAGCGGACGTTTTTTTTGACTGTCAACATTCGTTAGCCCGCGAAAGGATCTCACCATGACCCACGGCCGAGTCACTTTGCTGAGCGCTGGTCCCGGCGACCTCGACCTCCTCACGATCAAAGCCGCCAAGGCGCTCGCGGGCGCGGAAATCCTCTTGCTCGACGAGCTTGTCAATCCTGACATCGTGACGCTCGCGCCTCGTGCCCGCGTTATAAGGGTCGGCAAACGCGGCGGCTGCAAGTCGACGCCCCAGGCGTTCATTCAGCGGTTGATGCTCCGATACGCATCGAAGGGAATGTATGTCGTGCGCGTGAAGGGCGGCGACGCGTTGCTGTTCGGACGGGCGGGCGAAGAACTGGCCGAACTCCGGCGCGCCGGAATTCCGGTCGAGATCATCAACGGCATTTCGTCGGGTTTTGCAGCAGCGGCGAGTTTGGGCATATCGCTCACGCATCGCGACCATTGCCCGGGAGTCACGTTCGTCACCGCGCACAAGCAGGACCACAAGGAACCCGACTGGACCGCGCTCGCCGCAACCGGTACGACACTGGTTATCTATATGGGCATGAAGCGGATCGACAGTATCTGCGC
>NZ_JBAUSA010000421.1:0-4660 GCF_049581465.1 Caballeronia sp.
CCGCTGCGCACGCCCAGCGTGTGCAGTTCCATGATCTCGCGCCCTAGATTCTCGTTGAGGCCCGGCTTGCGGTCCGGATGACGCGCAGCCGCGCGTTCCGCAGCGGGGCTGTCGGGGCCGACAGAGCGCGCCTGGTCGAGGAAAATCTGCATGGCCGGATGACGCTCGGCGGCCACCAGCATGTCTTCGAAACGCCCCAGTACGTGCGGACGAATGGCTTCGACTTCGTACGATCCAGCCAGCATGGCAACCGGAGGCTTCTCCACCGATACCGCAAAGTGGTTCGCCCAGAAATGCACCAGCCGCTCGACGAACGGCGTGGGCGTCTGCAACGCGCTCATGAAGCGCGCATTCACGGCCGCGCGATACGTGTCGCGGATCTTCTCGTTGTAGCTCTTGCGCACCGCCTGCTTGTCGTCATCGGAAGCGTTGCGGATGGCGATCTGGCGGTCCGCGAACTCGGCGGCGAGCGTGCTGCTCGATGGCTCGCCGGACCACGCGGGCGACATCGGCTGGTAGGCCGCGCCGCCCATCTGGCTGAGGAGCCAGCCCTTCGGATCGGCGGGCACCGTTTCATCGGCGCGCACGCCCAGTCCGAATCGATTCAATGCGATGGCGGCGGATGTCGCTTGGCGGCGATCGTCCATGGCAGTCTCCAGGATTAGCTTGCTTGACTCTTCGCTTGATTCATCTTTAACGGCTGACGCAGCGTTTTTCCGTCGCTGTGCCAGACAATTATTGCTTCGGTGGCGGACCGACGTGCAGCGGCCCGTGACGCTCCAGGGCGTCTACTAGCTTGACCCGCTCATCGGATGTCAATGTGCCGGCGAAGTGCGCCACGGTCTCTTCAATACGTCCACGCAAGGTCGAGTCGGCCTCGCGCGTGCGGGCGAGCGCGGCATCGAGCGCGGCCTGATCGAATTGCGGCGCGGCGAGGAGTTGTGCGATATCGAGCCGCCCCTGGCGTGCCGAAAGAATCAGCGCCAGGGAGTCCCGGCGGTTTTGCCTCAGCGCTTCGCGCAATTGCTCTTGGCGTGCTTCGGTCAGTTCGGCGGCTGCGAAACGCAAGCCGCGTTGCTGGGCAATCACGGCCGCGCGTTCCTTCATGATCCATCGGTATGTGCCGCCTCCCAGCGTCCCGAGAAGGAAGACGTTAAGAACCAGCGATATGACCAGGAAGGTCTTGAGTCTTGTCATTGATCGCTCCAGTCGGGCGGGGTGCTGCTGAAGACCGTGCCGCCGTAGCTTTGGTCGATCATGCCCAGCGCGTTCGTGTTCGCGGCCGTGTTCATGGCCGTTCCTGCTGGCGAACCCGTCAGCGAGATCGCCATCGCGCCCGCCGCGATGCCCGCCACGCCCGCGCCGATCAGGCCAGCGCCGGAAAACCACAAGCGGGGTTGTCGCCAGAAGGAATTCGCACGCCGGGGCGCAGCGCAAGCTGGCGCCGACGCGATGATCCGGCGTATCAGGTGGGTATCCGGCGCCGGTACGGCGAAGCTCTCGAGATACTCGTCGAGTTGCAGCGCTTCCTCGATCGCTGCGAGCGCACTGGGATCGTGCTGCGCGAGCAAGGCCTGCGCGGCCGCGCGTTCTTCCTGCGGCCAGTGGTCGGGCAACGCGCCGTAAGCTTCAGTCAGTTGTCTAAAGCGTTCTGCGGTCATTGAAGTCATCGGCTTTCCTCGCGGCGTTCTTTCTTTTGAAGTGGCGTGCCATTGTCATCGCGCTCACCCGCCAGGTGACCGCGCAGGTTGCGGCGCGCGCGCGACAGCAGGCTTTCGAGCGCTTCGATGCTGATGCCCATTAGTTGAGCGGCTTCCACGTTCGACAGCTCCTGGTAGTACTGCAACACGAGTGCTTCACGCTGGCGTGCGGGCAGCGCTGCGAGCGCCGCCTTGATGCGCTCGTTGCGCTCGCCTTCACTCATGCGTTCCTCGGGTAGCGGCGCGGGATCGACGGCTTCGGGAATGTCGCCGGTCATGCTTTGTTCGCGACGGCTGCCGGAGCTGCTGCCTGAACGGCTTCCTGAGCGCAGACGGTCGTAGCAAAGATTGAGGGCGACTCGATGCAGCCAGGTATCGAAACGCGCCGGGCCTTGTTGCCAGCGCGACGCTTCCTTCCAGATGCGTACGAACGCTTCCTGTGCCACGTCGTTGGCCTCCTCGCGGTCACCTAGCATGCGGGTCGCGAGGGCAAGCAGACGCGGCAGCTTGCGCGCGACCATCTCGCGCACGGCCCCCGGTTCCTCGGCGCCCACGCGTGCCACCAGCTCAGCGTCTGGATCTGTTTCGTTCAATGCGTCTTGTCTCGTTGCACATGTTGAACACCCCGCGCCGGCCCGCATCGTTTTCATGCAGTGCCAGCGCTGCTTCGACCCACTACGGCCCGATTGATCCCGCGTGTCAATAAACGACGACCGCCGGCTCGCGATAGTACGCCGGATGCGCCGGATAGACGACGCACGCAGCCAGCGTCATGGCAGCGAGTGCCATGACGAGCAAGGACTTGAACATGATTGCCCGCCTGGTATGGATAGCGTGAAACTTAGCGTGCCCAGTAGCCTTCGACCCAGCGCCAGTTCGGCCCGCGTTGCACCCAGTGCCCGGGGACCCATCGTGCGCCGGCGCGCATTGGCCGCCAATGGCCGGGAACCCATTCGTAACCCCGTCCGGACCAGCGCCAGTGGCCTTCATCCCAGACATAGCCAGGCCGGCCTGGCGGCACGGCTTCGGCACGCATCGGCGGCGGCGCACTCGGCGCGATGATCACCGCTTGAGCACGAGCGCTTGAGCTCGTGAGGCCGGTAACGGCCGCTAAGGCCGGCGCGAAAACAAGAGCCGCTAGCGTACGTGTGAATACCCTACGATTTGCTTTCATTAATATTCCTAACGATTATTCAAGATCCGATGCAGCACTCTATACAGGCTTAAACGGGGCATGACGCAAAATCCGTCGCAGGTTCACGAAATGTCTTGCGATGGGTCTCACGCTAAGCCGCGAGGACGGTCTTAGTCGCGCCTTAGCCGCCTTAGCAATAGAAGCTTCGAAAGCGTGCCGCCAAAGCTAGCGAGCCGGCATTAGCAATTGGTTACACGATTGCATCCGCTAAAGCCAAGGCACGCGAGCCTATGTGTGCCAAGGGTTTGCAGGAATTAAGCGGCTACTGTGCAGCGGGCCCGTTACTTGCGGTACAGCGCTTGGCGTCATCCGCTTGCGCCCGGCCGACGTTAATACATAACGCACGGGAATACGCAGGATCCTGACGAAACGAAAATAAATGGAGCATTTACTATATGAAAACACGCTTGCGCAAGACTCATGCAGCAGCGTTTTCTCTTTTCGCGGCACTCGTATCGTCATCTCTTCCGGGATGGGCGCAATCGGTTCCTTCTCCTACTGCGCCGGCCGCCTTGGCGGGCGATCCGCCCGGCCGCGTCGCGCGGCTCAATTACTTCACCGGTAACGTGACGCTCGAACCTGCGGGGGCCACCGACTGGTCTTATGCGCAATTGAACCGGCCGTTGACGACGGGCGATCAGCTTTGGGCCGACAGTGGCGCGCGGGGTGAATTACAAGCGGGATCGACGGCATTGCGCCTCGATCAGCAAACGGCGTTGAGCATTGTCGATCTCGACGATACGACCCTGCAGCTCAAGGTTGGCCAAGGTTCGCTTTCCACGCGTGTGCGTGAATTGCCCACTGGGCAGACCGTGGAAATCGATACGCCTAACGTGGCGCTCCAGGCGACCGGTCCTGGCGAATTTCGCGTCGATGTCGCGCCTGACGGTAGCTCGACCACCGTCACTGTGCGTGGCGGGACCGCGACTCTTTATGGCGATGGCGGTTCGTATCAGATGTCTGCGGGGCAGCAGGCGCGGTTTATCGGTGTGAACCTCCAGCAACAAAGCGGCGGCGTCGCGCCGGCTCCTGACGCGTTCGACGAGTGGGTCGCGAGCCGCGACCGTGCGGAGGATGGATCGGAGTCCGCGCGCTATGTGTCGCGGGATATCCCGGGCTACGAAGATCTCGATGCTAACGGCACGTGGCGCAGCGATCCGAACTATGGCGAGGTCTGGGTGCCGACCGTTGCTGTTTCGGCGAATTGGGCGCCCTATCACGAAGGTCACTGGACTTGGATTGCGCCTTGGGGCTGGACCTGGGTCGACGATGCTCCGTGGGGTTTCGCGCCTTTCCACTATGGCCGCTGGGCTTATGTGAGTAACTCGTGGGCGTGGGTGCCCGGTCCGATGGTCGTCGTGCAACCTGTGTATGCGCCGGCGCTCGTGGCATTTGTCGGTGGCGATGGTGGTGGGGGCGCGCATTGGGGCGTCGATCTCGCGATCGGCGGCGCGGTGGGTGCGGGTGTCGCGTGGTTCGCTTTGGGGCCGCATGAAGCATGGCATCCGGGGTACGGATATAGCCCGAGCTACTACAATCGCGTCAACAGCGTGAACATCACGAACGTGCGTAATACCACGATCGTGAACAACATCCACAACACCTATATCAACCAGACCAGGCCCGGCGCGATCACCGCGGTCCCGGCTAGTGCGTTCGTTCGGGGACAGCCGGTTGCGCAAGCCGCTCGTGTTTTATCGGCGCAGCAGATCGTGCACGCGCAGATTGGCGCGGGTGCGCCTGGCATTGCGCCGGTGCGTGAAAG
>NZ_JBAUSA010000422.1:0-7681 GCF_049581465.1 Caballeronia sp.
GCCTGGCGGCGGGCTGGCGGCGGCTGGCTGACTGGCGGGCGCACTGGGCGCCCCGGTGATCTTGAGCGGCACGTCGGCTACGACCCGGATCGCGCCGTCAACCACGACGCGATCGCCGGGTTTGAGACCGTCGGAGATGAACCAGTTGTCGCCATGCCAGTCGCCCGTTTCGACCACACGCTGATGGGCTTTGGATTCGTTGTCGACCACCCACACGAAGTGGCTCTTCGCACCCTGTAATACGGAGCGCTGCGGCACGAGGATCGCGTTCGGGCGCACCGCCCCGGACACCAGCGCGCGCACGAACTGTCCGGGGCGCAACGTGCCCTTCGGATTGGCAAACGAAGCGCGCACGAGGAACGTGCCGGTCTGCGTGTCAAACGCCGGGTTCGCGAAGTTAATGTGACCTTGATCAGGAAACACCGAGCCGTCCGCCAGCACGACGGTCACTACGAAATCCTGGTCGGCGGGAAACTTCAGCCGGCCTTTGGCTTCCTGGTCGCGGTAACCCAGCAACTCGTTTTCAGAGATGCTGAAGTTGACCCACATCGGATCGAGCTGGTAGATGTAGGTGAGCAAACCGGTGGCGGAGGCCGTCACATAGCTGCCATCCTGCTGTCTGGCGTAACTCGAGAGCCCCGCGAGAGGTGACTTGATCGTCGTATAGCTGAGGTTGAGCTGCGCGGTCTCCACCTGCCCCTGAGCCGCGATCACGGCCGCCTCGGACTGCTTTTCATTCCCCGTCGCGTCGTCGAGATCTTTCTGGCTCAATGCGTTCTGTGCGGCGAGCGGTTTCACACGGGCAAGGTTGGCTTTGGTTACATAGAGCCTCGCCTGCTGCTGGGCAAGCTCGCCCTTCGCCGTTTGCAGCGCAGCCTCGAATGGCTTGGGATCCATCAGGAACAAGATCTGTCCGGGACGGACCACTTGGCCCTCGGTGTACACCCTCTTGTCAAGAAAGCCGTCGACCCGTGCACGTATCTCGACTTCACGTGAGCTTTGCGTCTGCGCGGTGAATTCGAAATCGACCGGCGTGTCCTGCGCCACTACCGTCATCACGGTCACTTCTGCCGCCACTGCCGGCGGCCCGGCGGGTGGCTTCTTGCACGAGGCAAGCAACGTGAGAGCGGCAACGACAAGCAGCAGCGTTCGCCCAGCGAGCGAGCGCGCTGGACGACGCAGCAAGAACGATCTAGCCAGGGAGCCGCGAGAATTCGGCCACCGTATGGTGTGGAGGACGGAGACGGCTTTCATCGCGCGAGCCACCTTATCACCGGACGGTGCAGTTGCCGAACAGCACAAATGCATTTGCGCTATTCACGATCATTAACGTCATCGAGCCGTCCCCCGAATCGACGACAAGTGTCCACCCATATCCCAACTCCATACCCTCCATGACGATCTGATTTGAGGTTTGGTTGACGGTAAGCATGGGTGACGTGCGCGCGGGTCCAACGATGACTTTCTTTGCGAAGTCGAGGGAAAGGAAGTTGGGTGCCCCGATGTCCTCCGGCAAGGACCGGATACACGTACTTCCCGCATCGCAGGTGTGCGCGTCCACGGTCGCGCAGAGCAGCGGCTTGCTGCCGTCGAAGTCGGCCGCCGACACATTGAATGCAACAACGCCGAGCAAAATCGTGAGTAAAACTGACCCGGATTTCATCACGCACGCCCCCGCATTTTCTTTGAACGCTGCCGCGCAGCGCACCACACGGCGCGCGCGTCGAAGCCACGCACGCACCTCGGGCAGTTCAGCCGCGCATCCAATGCGAGACTCCCAGTCTTCGAGTTGACGCGTTGACTGAGTTAAGTTTGGTAGCTGTGAGAAAGGGACACAATCGGACCTTAGTCTCATATCGCCCGGAAGGGCAAAAATGCCCTAAGGCTGCGACGTGCGGCCTATCGCCATCTCCACGGCCTTGATCAGAATTGCGCCGTTGAAAGGTTTGCGCAGATACGCGGCAGCGCCAGACCCAATCGCGGTTTGTCGAGCGGAAAGCTCGTCGTATGCAGTGATCACGATGACAGGCAATCCCATCGGGGCAAGCTGACGCTGGACTTCCAGGCCATTAGTTCCAGGCATCTGAATGTCCAGAATCACACAAGCAGGCCGATACGACGGAATGGCCGAGAGCGTATCCAGAAACTCATCGCCGCTGGAAAACGTTTCTGCCCCGATACCAACGGAGCGCAGCAAACGCTTGATGGCTCGGCAGACCGATTCGTCATCATCGATCACAGCAACGATTGGGTTGAGATTGACCATACAATAACGCGACCGCCCGGTCCCCGAAGAATAGTCTTTGCAGCTTCAGCCTAACGGCGGATAGCAAGATGGGATATAGGGCTTTGGTCTATCAGGCGCTTTAGTTCACTGGGCTTTCGCCCCGGTGAACCGGCCCGAATATGTCTCCCCGACGGTGTCGAGCAGACCACGGGGGCGATTAGTCGTCATCTGCCGCGTGCACGCCGCCCCTTTCGGCAAGCCGAACGAGTTCGACAATCGATCTTGCCTTCATCTTCTCCATCACTCGGGCGCGATGAATCTTGATCGTCTTTTCGGCTGCGCCCAGATCGCTGGCGACCTGTTTGTTCAGCCGCCCCGTCAACACGAGCGCCATGACTTCGCGCTCGCGGCGCGTGAGATGATTGAGCCGCTCCTCGATCTCGGCCCTTTGGCTTCTTTTCGCACACTCTATGCATGCACGCTTGAGTGCGCGATCTATCGCAGCGAGCAATAGGGACTCGCACACCGGCTTGGTTAGAAAGTCGAGTGCGCCGGCTTTCATCGCATCCACACTCGTGCTGACATCGCCATGCGCCGTCAGGAACACGATTGGAAGAAGCTCGTTGAGCTTGCGCTGCACCTCCAGACCCGTCATGCCGGGCATCTGCAAATCGAGAACGAGGCAGGCGGGCGCGCTCGTCAGATCGGCTCCATTCAGAAATGCTTCGGCACTCTCAAAGTCTTCGACGTGATAGCCCGAGGCGCGCAATAATCGGGCGAGCGCGCATCGTACGCGTTCATCGTCGTCAACGATGAAAACACGGGGGGTGGCCTGGCTCATGACGACTTCGAGCCGCTGTCCTGTCGTAAGGGGGTTGCCCGAGGCAGCGCTACGTGAAACGACGCTCCCTTGCCAGCGTTGTTCTCCGCCCATAGTCGGCCTCCGTGACCGGTGATAATCGTCCGGCTGATAGAAAGACCCAGCCCGAGCCCTTGAGGTTTGGTGGTAAAAAACGCCCTGAAGATTTTGTGCATCTTGTCCACGGTCAGGCCCACTCCCCGGTCTTTCACCGTGATGCGCACGCCTTCATCCGGTTCTTCGCGCACGGTTACCTCGACCACACGTTCCGCGGGAGCACATTCCTTGACCGCGTCGAATGCGTTCAGCAGCAGGTTAAGTACGACCTGCTGGAGTTGAACCCTGTCACCGCAAACCATCTGCAGGTCGTTCGAAATGTCGAAGCTGGTGCGAACGCCGCGAGCGATTGCGTCGCTATGCACAAGAAGACCGACGTCGCGCACGATGTCACCGACGTCCACGGGTCGCAATTCGATATCGCCTTTGCGCACCAATGTCCGGATCTTTTGGATGATCTCGTTCGCACGACAGTTATCCGTAATGATATCTCCCAGCGCATCACGAAGCTCCGCCGTGTTGGTCGTCTCCGACTCCAAGAATTTCTGTGCCGCTTGCGCATTGAACAAAATGGCGGTAAGCGGCTGCTTCAACTCGTGAGCGAGAGATCCCGCAAGCTCCCCCAAAGATGAAACGCGCGCGAGATGTTCAAGGTCCTCGCGGCTTCGATCTACTTCCACCCATGCACTGCGATCCGATATCGCCGTGATTTGCAAAATCTGATTGCTACCCATATATTTCGTTACGCTGATTTTCGTCTGTAAACCAAATCCGTCACGCCGCTGCGCAACTACCACCTGCGTCCTTGAGGCGTCGGAGGTTCTGTTTTCAACGTTATGGTCTTCAGCTGTCAAATGGTTGTCATACAAAGCATGAATCGGAAACAGCATCCCGACTGACGCGCCAGCCAGTTCTTCCCAGGTGTAACCGAACAGTTTCATCGTTTCGGCGTTCGCAAACGTGATCCGGTTCCGATGATCGATCGTGAGCATCGGAACCGGCATCAATTCAAGCACCTCCTTCAGCGGAATCCTTGCATCCAGCATCCAGCGCGTGCCGCGGCTTCCTCCCCGTAACCATGACACGCACGCAACAACGTACCCCTTCAATCGCGGCGTCGACTCCGCGATCTCACGCACATCGGACATAGTCTGCTTGTTCGACATGCCGGTATCACCACGAAGGAAGGGTAGTAGGATCTGCCTCGATATCATCAAACTGACACGGACGCGATTGAGCACCGAGCGGCCTCCGGCTCGTAGCCCGATGTACGTCGAGGGGAAGGCGTCGATGAAAACACCGCTGCCGAACGAGCCAGCTCATTGAAATTTCGACTATGCGTATCGCCAGATCCCCGCCCTGCATGATCAGATTGCTCATCAGCATCTCCAATACGCGCAGACTCAGTAGTCCTGATAAGTCGGGGTCCAATAACTGAACCATCTAGGTCGACTTCACGGAGTATAGGCCGTCTAGAATCATTTACAATAAAATTACAGCATTTCTTTCCGCTCAATAAGATCCTGTCGGCGGAAATGCTTCCATTTTTTTCTGACAACCTTCACATCCAGTTAATTAACATGACGCGCCCTGGACGGTTTGATGACAAAAATGCGAGCTTCAGATGGATTGCAAACTTTACGCGTTGACGATGCTCAACGCAACTGAGTCTTGTACAGCGGCCACGGGGTTTGACGGCTTGCACTACACCATAATTACAAATCAAACCATAAGTAGAAGTGGCAAATTGAGTGCGAGATAATTACCAGACAAACTAAGGAAGCTTCTTGGTCGTGGCAAGTCAGATGAACTGCCGCCTTGCATACGCATTATCTGCTGAAGCAGATCGCCAAACAGTTCGATATTGAGCGACGGTTTTCGGTCCGATGCCATCCTATCGCACTCTCCTCAATATATCTCGTTTCCGCGATGTAGCGCCTGCGACATCAGAATTTTTCCGTCACATACCCGAACGGATAGAGCCAGTCGATAATCCTTCGCTTTATGACTAAGTATTTTCGCGGGGCAAGCTCCCGTACGGAATCGAGCTTAGCAGGTGACTGGTAACATTGAGCCGCGCCTTCTTTTTGTCGTCCGTGCGTGCGTGCGACGAACCAGGGTGAGAACCCGGTATCGATCATCTGAAGCATCTCATCATGGGCGCGTGAATTGTCGTACCACCCGCCGACACGACTCGAGGTCCATGGGCGACAGCTTCCAGCGCTTCCGTTCGTCGTGAATCCGGGCTTTGCAAGTAACTGGCTAAACACGCTGAGCCATCCATAAATCGAGCCGACGCCTCGGTTGACCGTCTGCTCAAGCTACTAGAATCTCGGGACACGGAACCCGTTCGCAGTCCGCCGCGTCCCGTATTCACGAGTGGCTGCTGACGCGCGAAGCCTAGTCTCTAGTTGCCGTTCGTTGCGAGGCTTCCTGGACAGCGCGAACGGATGCTGCGATGACAATGCCCGTTATCAGTAGCCCCACCACGCCGAGCAGGATAGAGTCGATTCGGCCGACGGTAGTCGTGGGGACCACGTCGCCATACCCGATGGTGAGCGCCGTGATCGAGCAGAAGTACAGTGTTTGTTCAAGCGATGCTGGCGTTCGGGTCGCCGTATCCACCGGACCGCCGGCATAGTGCATGACCGCCGAAAGCACGATGAAAATCGCCAGCAGACTGGCGAGAAACACACGCAGATACCAGAGGGTCCTGGCAAACTCCATAAACACGTGGCGGGCCCTCAGCGGGGCGTCCGCAGCTTTTTCGGCATTCTCCATGGCGGGATCCTCTCGCGATCAGGAAGCGTCCAGCAACGTGTCCGGTCCTCGAAGGATATCGACTGAGGGCTGGCTCGGCATCACAGTCAGAGCATCGACTGCATTACTTTGGCATTCAAGCACCGCGTCTCGTCCGCCTCGCGCAGGCTACGGGACACGGCGGGGCTGATCGAGAAGCTGGAGCATCAGGCAGGCATAGAGCGTGACCGCAATAAAAAGCCCCATACGCACCGCAAATGCACTATAGACATCCTTTCCCGCCACGCTGTCCTGTACTGACTGGCCGAGCAGGATGATCAGGGTGACGAGACTATTGAGCCAGAAGCCGGGACGATATCGCTGTGGCCTGGCGGCATAGAGCTTGCGCCCCAGTAGCAGGCCAAACAGCAACATCCACAGGAAGAACATCCATAGATCCACGAAGAGCCTGAGTGCAAACCAGAACACGATTGCCAGCAGGCCGCCGAACAACGTCGAACCGAGGAGTTCGCGTGCCGCGCCGCGAGCCGTCGTCGTGCAGCTTTGCCTGCCAAGACTGACCGACTTCATGATGATCGGCATGTAGCTAGCGGGATCGGTCAGGGCCAGCACGAAGGCCGGCATCACCACCAGTGCCGCGCGTAGTGCGATCCGGCCGGCCTCGGCATCCGGCAGGACCTGCGCAGCAGGCTGCGCGCGACCCCTGGCGGGTTCAGGGAACAGCCAGTGGCTAACAGCCAGCACCAGCACGGCCAGCAGCAGTCCCTTCACGAGCGCACCCACGACCGTGACAGCTAGTTGATAATCTGCGGTTCCGGCTGCGGATATCATGGTCAGCCCAGCCACCAGAAAGGTCGCGACCAGATTGTTGCCGCCGCGCAGACCGTAGCGAAAGGCAAGGAAAAGACCGAGACCGATCAGCAGCACGCCCGAGACAGGGTAGTAGCGCAGCAACGGGATGAGCAGCAGGCCGCAGCCGGTGGTCAGCATCACCACCAGCGCAAGACCAATCGCGGCCTTGAACGACAGCGGCTGATTGAGCGTAGCGAGCAGGAACACGGCGAATACCGGCGCGACCACGGGAATCGGCAGGTCGAGCGCGAAACTGGCCGCAAGACACAGGGCAGTGCCGCTCGCGAGGCGCAGCGGACGCTGGCTGAGGGGTTCACGTTCTTTGAACACGGTTGCCATCAGTAGACGTAGGAAAGCCAGCTCATCACACGCAGGAACGCCCGGCCCGGGAGATTGAGCAGATTGCCCGGCCTGGGAAATGCCATGACTTCCGCCTGTCCGCCAACACGGACGCCGCGAACCGCCGGTGCCGCACCCGGGGCAAATTCGACAATCACCGGGAAGCGCTGCGCCGGCCGCAGCCAGTCCCGGCTGTTCTGGATGGTCGGCAAGCCGCCAGGCGGCGCGCTTTGGCCGGCGCTGACGCCATAGCCGATGCTGCGAACGCGTCCTTCAAATATCTCGCCCGGTAGCGCATCAAGCACGATGGCGACCGGCGTGCCGGGCTCGACATGGCCCAGGTTGTTTTCGGTCATATCCGCGCTCACCCATACATCGCGTATGGAGATCAGCGTCATCACGGGGCCGCCGGCGGCGGCGAACTGGCCGACGTCGGTGCGCAGATCGGTGATCAGGCCGCCCGAGCGCGCGCGTATCTGCGTATTGGCCAGATCCAGTTCCGCCTTTTTCACTGCGGCGGCAGCGCTGCGCAACTGCGCGTTGTCCGCTTCGCCGCCGCCTTGCTGTTCGCGCGCGCGCTCCACCTC
>NZ_JBAUSA010000423.1:0-1818 GCF_049581465.1 Caballeronia sp.
AGCCAGTGCCACGACCATTGATCGGTGATCCAGCCACCTATCACCGGGCCGACGGTGGGCGCGAGCGAGGCGAGCGCGCCGATGGTCGTCGCCGCAATGACGCGCTGCTTGCCGGGGAAAAGCACGAAGGCCGTGGTAAAGACAGTCGGAATCATCGCGGCGCCCAGCGCGCCTTGCAGGCCGCGAAACAGGATCATCGAGTTGATGTTCCATGCCATGCCGCACATCATGCTGGTGATCGTGAAACCCACTGCCGAAGCCGTGAACAACCAGCGCGTCGAGAACACTTTGGAAAGCCATCCCGACATCGGGATCACCAGAATTTCCGCGATCAGATAGGACGTCTGGACCCACGAAAGCTCATCCTGGCTCGCCGACAACCCGCCGCCAATGTCCTTCAGCGACGACGCCACGATCTGGATGTCGAGCGTCGCCATGAAGAAGCCGAGACACATCAGCGCAAACGCGAAGACGCGTTGCTTCGTCGGCAGAAGGGCGGGATTTGACATCGCCTTCGCGTTCACGACTCGCTCGCATGGTCGAGGTGAACCTTCACGGTCGCCGACAACCCGGCGCGCAAGACGTTCTGCATTTCCTTCGGTACGTCGAGGCGAATCCGCACCGGCACGCGCTGCACGATCTTCGTGAAGTTGCCGGTCGCGTTCTCGGGCGGCAACACGCTAAAGGTCGCCCCCGTTGCCGGCGCGAGGCTTTCAATATGCCCGTGAATAACCGCGCTCGCGGCATCGAGCTCGACGTCGGCGGTGTCGCCCACCTGCATTTTCTTTAGCTGGTCTTCCTTGAAATTCGCATCGATCCATAAGCCGTCGGCGGGCACGATGGTCAGCAGCGACGCACCGACATTCGCCAGCATGCCGACACGCGCCGTGCGGTTGCCGACATAACCGTCCACGGGAGCGCGAATTGTCGTGTATTCGACGTTCAGTTCAGCCACGCGCCGCAGCGCCTCGGCGGTGGCGACCCTGGCGCTGGCGTCGTCGAGCTGTGCACCGATGACGACCAGTTGGCGCTTCGCCGCGAGCAAGGAAGCGTCGCTTTTATCGACATTGGCACGCGCCGTCAGGAAGTCGGCGTCCGCGCGTTCGACGACCTGATTCGATACGGCCTCGTCCTTCACGAGTTGCCGGTAGCGAGTCTGGTCGGACGCACTGCGCGTGAGTTCCGCCGATGACGCCCGCACTTCGGCCTGCCCCTGGTTGATCACGGCGGCCTGGAGTTGCTCCCTGGCGGCAAGCTCCGCGACCGACGCTTTGGCACCCTGCACGTCGGCTGCGGCCTGCGCGAGCCGTGCATCGTAGTCGCGGGAATCCAGGCGAATCAGCACCTGGCCTGCCTTGACACGCTGGTTATCGGTGACGAGCAGTTCCGTGACAAAGCCGTTCACTTTGGGCGCCATCACGGTCACGTTGCCGCCCACGTAGGCGTCATCGGTCGTCTGGATAAAGCGCAGCACGGTCAGCCAATAAGTGCCCGCGGCCGCCAGCACGATCAGCACGACGATGATCGCCGCCGGCATCCAGCCAATCCGGATGCGGGGTCGCGAACGGGGTTGCGCAACGGGCGCCGCCGAGGAGTTAAGAGGCGTTGAAGGCGTGGTCATATCGTTTCCTGTTGGTTGCGTTCAATGCTCGTCAGGCAAAACAGCTCTCGCCTCAGACGCGCCGCCCGCCGTTGCCCAAACTTCGCCTCGAACTCGTTCTGGGCCGCTTGCCAGGGCGCGAGCGCCTCAGTCAGCTTCGCCTTGCCGCGCTCGGTGAGCGTCAGTTGCAGGCGCCGTTTGCACGGACCGCCCTGCAC
>NZ_JBAUSA010000424.1:0-2053 GCF_049581465.1 Caballeronia sp.
GCTTTGACGCTGTGAACGTCGTGATTGAACGCGGCTTTGGCGAGATCGCCGGTCAGCCACGCGATAAAAGTTTCCGGGTCAAGTTGGCCACGGTCCACCCGATCGCGGGCACGCGCCGGCGTCTCGAACACGACCTTGCCTGCGGGCTGGCCGTCGAACGCAACGGCTGCCGTGCCGAGGTTAAGCGCAATCGAATACGTACTGCCGTCGCCGAGTTTCCAGGTCGCCAGCACCGCCTTCTCGCCGATGACCGTTGCGGCAAGCGATCTCGCGCCCTTCAGGCGTGCCATGAGCAACTTCGAGCGCACCGCCAAGGCCGAGCGGTAAAAATGCAGCCAGTCCATGTGATCGGCGGCGGGCGCAGCTTCGCCCGGCGATGAAAGCTTGAACGTCGCGACGTCGTTGGGATCGGGAATTTGCGCGCGGCGCTTTTCATCGGAGAAGGCCGAAAATTTCGCAAATTCCTTGCGACGGCCTTCGCGAACGGCGTCGGCGAGTGCGTCGTGATAGTCGGTGAAGAACAGGAACGGCTGCGTGGAACCGTGCTCTTCCTCCATGAACAACATGGGAATTTGCGGCGAGAGAAGCGCGAGCCCGGTCGCGGCATACAGCGCGCCTTCGGACGCGAGCGTTCGCAAGCGCTCGCCCATCGCCCGATTGCCCACCTGGTCGTGGTTCTGCAGGAACATCACGAAGGCCGTGGGCGGCAGGTGCGCGCTCGGCTCGCCGCGTGGACGGCCGTCGTGAATGGGCGACGGCTCGCCTTGATACACGAAGCCCTCGCTCAGCACGCGTGCGAGCTTTTCAATCGGCTTGTCGCTATACGCGCTGTAATAGCTTTCGTCCTCGCCCGTCAGCAGCACGTGCAGCGTATTGTGCGCATCGTCGCTCCATTGCGCGTTGAAATGCGATTCCAGCAGATTCGACGTGTTGTGCTCGTTTTCCAGCACGAGATGCACATGCCGTTGCGGTTCCACCGATGCACGTATTCGCTCCGAGAGTTCGCGCAGCCATTCATCGTCCTGGATTGCGTGAACGGCGTCGAAGCGCAGGCCGTCGAAACGATATTCCTTCAGCCAGTAGAGGGCATTGTCGAAGAAGAAGTCGCGCACTTGCGGACGTTCGAAGTCGATCGCGGGGCCCCACGGCGTATCCACGCCTTCGCGGAAGAACGGCTTGGCATAGGTGCTCAGATAATTGCCGTCCGGGCCGAAGTGGTTGTAGACCACATCGAGGAAGACCATCAGGTCGAGGCCGTGCGCGGTATCGATGAGCGTCTTCAGTTCGGCCGGCGTCCCATACGACGAGTCCGGCGCGTAAGGCAGCACACCGTCATAGCCCCAGTTGCGCGACCCGCTGAAGTCGTTCAGCGGCATCAATTCGATGGCAGTCACGCCGAGATTCGCGTATTCCGCAAGCCGGCTCGTCACGCCCGCATAACCGCCGAGCGCGCCGACATGCACTTCGTACAGCACGGTTTCCTCCCACGGCCGGCCATGCCAGTGGGTGTTCTGCCATTGGAACGCACGGGGATCGACGACCTCGCTCGGGCCGTGGACGTCGTCCGGTTGAAACCGCGAAGCGGGATCGGCGACGGCCGAGTTTTCATCCAGCCGATAGCGGTATCGCGTGCCTGCGCCACCCTTTGCAAGTGTTTCGAACCAGCCGTCGCCGGTGGGCTCCATGTCGATGAGCCCGCAAACGCTGCCGTCGGTTCCATACAACTCGAGCTGCACCTTGTCGCGCGACGGAGCCCAGAAGCGATAACGCGCGTGGGCGGCATCGGTCAGGTGCGCGCCGAACGGCAGGCAATAAGCGTAGTGACGCTTGTGGGGATCAATCGGGATTTCAGACATGATTGGAGTGCCTTCAAGTACTTTTCAGAACATCTGCCGATGGTTGGTCGGCCGTTGCGTAGAGGTGCCGGTCACGAATCAATGTTCATTGCTTTCGTGGTCTTCGTGGCTTTCGTGGCTTTCGGGACTACTGGCCGGCGCGGCCTTGGGAATGTCCGGCGCCCTCCACGGCTCCGCCGCCCTGCGCGGGCCCAGAG
>NZ_JBAUSA010000425.1:0-13939 GCF_049581465.1 Caballeronia sp.
CGGAGTGCGCCCTTTTAATCAAGCAACGCACAGACACCGCCCGACGTGTTCCGGTAGATCGTCTGCTGTGCGCCGGGTGCGTTCCCCAAAGAAACTTAGTACTACAGCCGTAGATATAACAAGGCAGGAGGTACGCAGCCGCGTCGCCGGTCGTGGCATTGCTGGGCGCGGTAGGGGTGCCTGCAACCCGTTCTTGCGTACCGCCGCGCCGAGCATGGCAGTGGCCTCGGAAAATATCGATGGGTAGTCGAACGTACTCAAGCGTGGTTCCATAATTTCCATCGTCTTCAAGCGCGCTACGAACGACTTCACAAGATCCTGACTCCGTGTTTTCCGGCGACTCCGCGGCCGCGGTCTTGAGCGTCGCGTCGACCCAGCGAGTCGATTCGTCGAACCACGGGCTCGCGAACTCGTCGAGTATGCCGAGGCCTGGACCGTATTGGTTGGAGAAGTGCTGATCGATATGCAGGTAGACGAAGACAAGTTGCAGCTCTCCCCCGCCGACGATCCGCATACCATCGACCGGGCGAGTGCGAACTGAATCGCCTCGAGAAATGGGGAGACGCGCCGGTTCGACTTCGGGACGTTAGGGCGGGAGACGGTTAGTTGCATATGCGCGGGAAACGCGTCACTTTGACCTTAGGCGAACCGTAGCTTTTTCAAAACCGCGAACGACATTCGCTTCCATTTCCCGGATGCTCTTTTCCCCGTGCAAATGAGAGTTTCCCGAAGCGTTGAATCGGCGATTGAAATAGTCGCTCACGACCGGCAGGAGATCACGACGTGATCGACTCCCCAGTCACTGGTCAATGCGTAAGTCGCCGCCGCCGTGGCGACGAGATAACACAGCAGATCAGCATGGGCGTCGGGCAGGAGGCTCGTCTCGCGAGTTTTCATCCATCCACTTTTGACCGGAAATACCAACGCACTGCGCAACTGATGGCAGAGACCGGAAAGCGGTGACCGTGATAAAGCGACTTCGATTTCTTCAACACAGGATCTTACGCGACCCGCTCAGCAACGTGACAGAGCCGTGCAGACACTTCAGGCCGATGTACGGGACGAATTCATGCGCCCAAACACAAATTGTCCCAGATACCAAACCAGGTCCGTATTCGCGAGGATGTCCTGCTCCGTTACAGTCGAGGCGTCAAGTTTCATACGTCGGAGCATGAGTTTCCCCTGGCTCGACGTGACCCATGCGCGCACCAGTTCTTTCCGGATTTTTGCATCGGCGGAGTTGAAGTGTTCACGTCCCCTACGCGACTCCTCATTCATGCGTGCTCGGTCTTCGTCCTCGCGCGACGCCATGGCGCGTGCGATCGAACTCCGGGTTTCGTTTTTTGCGACGTCTGCTTCAGTTTCGTCGGTAAGCAGCTTTGCCTGCACGTCGACCATCGTCCGTTCGGCTTCAGACATTTTCCAGTTATCGCGCAGGGCTCTCATCAGGTAGCCGGCAGGACTCCTTTTCACCAGCCCACGATTAATCTTGAAGCGCGTGTATTCGACAGCTTGCTGGATGTGCGCATCGGTCCAGACCTCACGGTTCTCGGAAATGTCAGTGAACTGTTTAGTCGACAGGTTGAATTCATCCTTGAGAACCTTGTACAGGTGGCTGGCGTCAGCCAAGCTGGCCAAGGCAGCGTCGGCGGTATCCTTGCGTTTGAGCAGAAACCTTATGCGGTCGATTTTTTTCGACGTGCTGGACTCGGTCCTGGTTTCATACGTCAACTCGATATCCGATACCTCGTTGATCTCACGAACTGCCGGCTCAAGCCAGTCGCGCTTGAAGTATTTGAAGATGGCCGCGTTCGCACCCATTTTCCCAGGCCAGCTTCGCATGTCTTCAAGCCGTATCCATTCCGTTCGACCATCGGGGACACTCGGCAGGACCTGGTCATAAATCGCGCGCGCCAGGCTGCGCGTAAAAGCCGTCGAAATGCGCAGGCTCAGCCAGTGGGACTTTTTGGGATCGCGGATGTGCGGGACTAGCCGAGGATGGACGTCGAATCGAATGCGCCCTCTGTGGAACCCGACC
The DNA here is from genome assembly GCF_049581465.1 of Caballeronia sp. Taxonomy (GTDB): domain Bacteria; phylum Pseudomonadota; class Gammaproteobacteria; order Burkholderiales; family Burkholderiaceae; genus Caballeronia. The sequence continues at coordinate 2,039 of NZ_JBAUSA010000425.1, forward strand.
ATCCCCAGCAGTTGGACTGAGACCCACAGGTCGTGTTCATTGGGGTCCCGGTCGAGCGGCGTATCCGTGACCTGAATTTTCGCGTCCTGCGCTTCCTCTGCGATTGTGCGTAAGTGCTTGAGATTACGGCTGTCGTAGCGCATCAGCCACTTGAAGTAATTCAGTTCGACGTCGTACTGGTCTCGTGCTTCCTGCTCTTGTGCGACGATGAAATACGCAGCGTCAAGAAAGCGCCTCGCAGGCAGCCCCATGTTGACGATTTGGGTGAAGAAATTGTTCCGCTGGTAGCCGATTTCGCGATTCGCTTCGCTGATCGGCATACCTAGGTCGAACATATCCTCGAACAGCGCGAGCGCCATCTGACGAGGTGTCACTCGCGACTTGCCTGCTTCCGGATTGTCCTCCGCCGCCATAAACTCATCCGCTCTTCATTTTCACTGTCGCGAATGTAGCATGCGTAGGTGAGCTGTCAACACATACAACCTCACCATCAGTTGGCTGCACAAGGCTGTTTGCGACCTTAGCTGACTGACTTCGCACAATGAACCTCACCGCAGCACAATCAGCCTCACCACGATTAATCCGCTTTTACCGTCAACGCCTTATGCCGTGGCGCCGACAGCAGCGCCCTCCCCGTTCGGCACAGCCAACCTCACCTTTGCATCAGCAGGGTTTTTGTACACATCGGACCTCACCTTTGTGTGGAACGAGCCTCACCTTCCTACACAACGAAACTCACCTTCGTGCACAGCAAACCTCACCTTTGGCACAACGCACCTCACTTTTCGAATGTTAAGTCGTTGAACATAAACGAAGTCTTGTCTCCCTGTTGGTATGTTGGGTTGTTTTCTTTTTTAAAAAAACAAACCAACACGTCACTAGGAAATAGCACTTCTGTGAGCCACTGCGATGGTGAGGTTCATTGTGCAAAGATCCGGAGATCGACGGATGGTGAGGTTTATTGTGCAAACTCATGGTGAGGCTGATTGTGCAGAGCAGCAACTCTTGTACATACCCAGGTGTACTTTCACAGATATAAGCTTGCGATGCTCAAAGCACGCGATTGAAGGTGAGGTTCGTTGTGCAGTTTGAGAGCAACGACTAACGGTACCGGAGGACAATCAGCACAATGGACCTCACCCTGAGCCGTCGTTCCGTGCATTTGTTCATTTGTACAGCGACATCCTTGTAGAAACAGCACAAATGACCTCACCTTGAAGGCCGCGCCCGTGGATGACGGCGGGCTCACTGCTTGCAATCGAGGACAACGCTCCCGGATTTCGATGGTTTCGAAGGGGAGGCGGTAGTTTTACGCTTCGACGTACACATCCCACCGGGCGGAAATGAGACATGAATGGTCGTTTTCACTGAAACTTCCTATAGTAAACAGCAATTTATAGCGAAGTTTTCAAGTGTTTCATGTATTCTGAGCTTCATCGTAATTTTCGGAGAAACCTCAGAATGGTGAAAACGAGCCAACTTCCTGCTGTAGACCGAACTGTTCACCTTGAGCAGATTAGCCAGTTCGCTGAAAAGGTCTCGATTTTCACGGACGAGCTACGTGACACAATTCTTGCGCCCCGGCCGCGAAAGGCTGCACCCGTCTTCAAAACGGGGGAGATTGCCGAGATGTGCAATATCGCTCATTCTCAGGTCCAATACCTCGCCACCAAGAGTGACGGTGAGTTGCCGCCGGGCACTGCTGCAGGCACCGGTCGAACCCGCACTTTCACTCTGGAGGAAGCGCGCATCTGGGTCCAGAAAGTCTCTGACATCTATCAGACTCCGCTCGTGACCGGGACGCGTGAACCAGAAGGGAAAATCATCATCACGGCCCAGTTAAAGGGTGGGTCGGCAAAGACGACCACAACCATGTGCCTGGCACAAGGATTGACATTGCGCGGTCGCAAGGTACTAGTCATCGACCTCGATCCGCAGGCCTCGCTTTCCGAACTTTGTGGCCTTTATGCGGAGAAGGATGTGACGCCGGACGACACCATTCTGCCCTTCATTTACGACCAGGATGTCGAGGGTGGGTTGGAAGCACGGGTTCAGTCGACATACTGGGATGGACTTGACGTGATTCCGGCGCACACTGAATTAATCGGTGCAGAGTTCCATCTGCCCGCGATGCAGAAGATGAGGCCGGGCTTCCGATTCTGGACTGTGCTGCGGCAAGGACTAGAGCCGCTGCGCAAGCGCTACGACTACATCCTCATGGACACGTCGCCTTCTCTCTCGTACCTCAATTTGAATGCGCTGCTGGCCGCAGATGCGATGGTCATGCCGATGGTCCCTGAGAACCTGGACTTCATTAGCTCGTTGTCCTTCTGGCGCCTGTTTTCCGATGTGTCCAAGAGCTTCATTAAGTACGAGACGGACAAGAAATACGACTTTATTTCGCTGCTACTGTCGAGGGTCGATTATGGGCGTACCTCGTCCGCACCCATCGTGCGTGCGTGGGCACAAAGCGCCTACGAGAGCTGGTTGCATTCGATTGAAGTTCCGGCCAGTTCCGTGATGAGTACAGGAGCGCTGGCGTTCTCAACGGTATTCGATGTCAGCAGTACCCACAGCGCGTCCAAGTCATTGCAGCGGGTAAAGCAGCCCCTCGTCGATTACTGCCGATGGATCGATGAAATTTATTCGGAAAAATGGAGGAACGCGCAATGAGTAACATGCGTGAACAATTGCTGGCCAAAACGGCTGGCATCCGGGCGACTTCATCGATCAATCAAGATGAGGTGAAGCGTAGTACCCGAACGCAGACGGCCCCTGGGCTCGCGGGTGCATTGGCGGTAGCACAGCTCCGTGTGCAAGAGCTGGAGTCCACCGGTGCCGCCTCGCAATTGTTGGTGTCAGGTATCGTGGCGAACCCCTGGCAGCCGCGGCGGGTATTCAACGAGGCGAAGCTGTCGGAACTGGCCGAGTCCATTCGTGAAGTCGGGCTTATGCAGCCGATCGTGGTACGTCGCTCCGAGGAAATTTATCAGATTGTCGCGGGCGAGCGTCGGTGGCGTGCGCACAAAATGGTGGGACTCGACACTATCAAGGCTGTGGTTGTCGAATGTTCCGACGAGGACATGGCTGTGCTGGCCCTAGTGGAAAATGTCAGCCGTGACGACTTGTCCGATTATGAAATTGCCATGTCTATGAGGCAAACCGAGAAGGAGTTTCCTGACCGGAAGCGGATGGCCGAGGCACTGGGTATGTCTCGCAGTGGGCTCTACCAGTTCCTCTCGTTCGAAAATCTGCCCGACTTTATTAGAAATGACCTCGACATCCAGCCGCGCCTGCTTGGTGGGACCGCCGCCCAAGCGATTGTTGCGGCAATCAAGAAGCATGGCGACGACGGTCTGAACGCCGCAGTGGAACTATGGCCGCTCGTTGTGAAGGGTGACATGGACCAAGGAAAGGTCGCCGCGGCGATTAAGGCGTTGGCAACCCGGCGAACAACGACGACGAACTCCGCGAGCGAGCGGAGCATCGATAAGTTCTTCTCCGGCAAGGAGCACGCGGGCTCCATCACTAAGGACATCAGCGGTATCACGGTGAAAATCAAGTCGGGCGTGCTCACCGACGTGCAGGAGACGCAGATTCGCGAGCTTATCAGCCAGATGTTCCATGCTCAGCCTAAACCGAGCTGAGGAAAGCTCACCGCGACAAAGCCCGCCATGTGCGGGCTTTTTTGTTTTGTGTCCCCGGCGTGTCTAGAGTCTAGACACGCCCCGAGTGCGGTACGTTGCATTGGACCGATTTCAAGCGGCGCAGTCGTGTCTAGACTCTAGACACGACACCCGCAGCGGCGGCACCCCGTCTCGCCGCCCATTTGGGCACTAGCGTGTCTAGAGTCTAGACACGACATAGTTCTATCCCACTAGCCATGCCAACCCCCATGCGCAACCATTCATGTGCGAGCCCAGAGTCCAGACACCCACACGGCTGGCGGTCTGTTGAGCGGCGATCGTGGCGCTCAGTAGTACCCGGGCGCTGAACAGAGGGCGGTGGCGGATGAGTTGTAGAGTCTAGACAGGCTCTCGAACCGCGGGAGGTGCGGAGCGCGATTTTCAACGTGGTTGACTGGAGGATAATCCTGGGTGCAGGAGGTCTACAGAGATATAAACACGACGCGACACGGGGTAATCGCGTTCGCGCATTTCCGGTCCCCGCGAGACCCGGTCACCTCTCCAAAAGGGAATATCGTGGCCGAGAAAAACACCAGAGCGGCTGCTGCATCCACAACTACAGCGCACCAGGCCGCCGGAGAGCGCATCAAGGAGATAGTCGGGGCACATAGCCGAGCCTCTCGAAGCTTTGGCGACGACCGTATTCTGGTTCGTCGCCATCCTAGGAGTCGCTGCGGAGTGTAGCGTCGCTCTTGATTGGTCGCACGAGTCCTGCACGTGGACGCCGCGTTGAATATTTGCGGTCAGGTATCGTCACGAATGCGACTTGTGACGCGTCGTGCGCCGGCTTGCGAATTTCAGGACAATGATCAGCGGACAGGAACGCCGATTTGCTGCTGCAACAAGTCCCTGTCTCGAACGAAAAGCATCTCGGAATCCACGCTTGTCGCGTGCAAATTGATTAGGTTTTTGTCCCGGCGCTGACTCCACTGCCGAACTTGTCAATAACAGCCAGGCAGTTTGTTTCGTTTGTTTCGTTCGGACCGTGTTTAGAGTCTAGACACGTGCCCGAGAGCGCGCACCATTTACGGCCCCCGATCCAAGCGCGTCCATCGACGGGAAAACTACCCAAATCAACACACAGTCACAGCCCTCCCTCAATCGCGGATCGTGTCTAGGCCCTGGGCACGCATCGTTATTGGCGCGGCATTCTCGCATTTAAAAGGCATCGCGATTGATTTTTTCAACTTCGTAAAGGTTAAGGACGAGTCATGCCTGCGTGTAGGTGGTAAGGCTCGGTCACCTTGCTCAACTGGTCGCGCAAAGTTCTATGGTGAGGAAATCGAAGTCGCTTTCTCATGACCGCCGATTTCCGGCGTCTATGATCGGTTGCGTAATGCGTTGGTCTTTCTGGTTTCAGCTGAGCCGCGCGACATTGAAGTGTCGCTGTTCGAGCGTGGCGTGGTTGTTAGCTACACCACGAAGGAGTCCCGTAGGGACGAGACAACCCACCGTTGGTGCGAAAAGTTTGGCGCGAGCGTCGCGCACAGCGTCAAGATTGCGCGTTGCAAGCCCACACCGCATTCTCGACGAGATGTTTCTTGGGCTGCGCGGCAAGCCGCATCTGCTATCCCCTGCGGGACTCTTCGGGGCGTGGCGAACAGTCGATCAGCATGGTGCGAAACTCGGTATTGTGCTGCGGAAGCGTCGCGACACGGATTCGGCCCACCGTTCTCCCAAACGGTGCTGGCCTCTGGTCCCAACATGCCGCGCGGGATCGTGATCGACCAACCCCCAGCTACCGGGAAGCCAAAGCTGAGACTGCGACGACTGGCAAACGTTAAGCACGTCTTCGTCAAAGCCAGTCCACGAGTCAACAATCGCGCCGAAAACAGTCATCGGCCCGGGCGCGCAGGAGATTGCCGCGGATGCGGCTTTCGCGACCCGCGAACGCACCCAGAGATTCTTGTCGCGCTTCGGCCCAATCCGGCGCACTTAGCGCTCAGGCAACATTTACGATGCGTTTCGCTTGACGCAAACAACTCGGTAAACGGTTCGTCGAAGGGCACGTTTTACTGAGCTAGCTCAAAATCCGTCTGCTTTCTAGCTGGAGGCGCGCCTCTTGTGTTTGTTGTACCGTGAACCATCCAACAGGACAAAGCAAAACACGCGACGAACGGTCATCCATGAAGCCAACTACAACAACCACGCGCCACATTTGATGGCCGAAACGGCCTAATAATTGTCACCAGAGAGCCATGACATTCGAGTACTGTATAAACATACAGCCTGCGGGGATACCATGGAACAGTGGGTGCGCGTTCGGAACGAGCAAGATCGTCAGTTGTTGAAGTGGCTGATTGAGACCGTCGGCGAGACGGCAATTGTCAAGGCTGCGCGCGCGTGCACCACTGGTGACACCAAACCCTATCTATCTCAGGTGCGCGCTCATCTAGGCGTGTCCGTTCCACGACGCCCTACACAGCGCGCTCAGCCAGGCGAGGTCGGCGAACAGCACCTCCAAGCGATCTATCAGATCCTGCAGCGCCCGCGTATGCACCTCCAAGCAAGATTGTGAATCGACCGGTGCGCGGGCATTCTGGCGCCCTAACGGGTTCTTTTGCCAGCGCCAGCAAGCGTGCCATTACCAACGGGATTCTCATTGAGCTTGTATGTAAGGTGAAAATGCCTTACATTATTGCTTTTCGAGAGGACATCATGAGCACGCTAACCGTGACATCGAAAGGGCAGGTCACCTTACGCAAGGATGTTCTGGACCATCTGGGGGTTCAACCAGGGCAGCGCATCACGGTCGACAAGCTGCCGGACGGTCGGGTGGTTGTGAGTGCCGAGCACGCCAGTGAGCCAATCAGCGCGGTCTTTAATCTTCTGAAAAAAGAAAACCGTCCCGCGTTATCGATCGACGACATGAATGACTTGGCTGCGAAAGGCTGGGCCGGCAAGCGATGAAGATTACGGCCGATACGAACGTTCTTGTGCGCGCAATGATCGGCGACGACGAGCAGCAGGGCGCGCTCGCGCAATCGGAGCTCGCGGCGGCGGAACTTGTCGCGATCGCGCTTCCGTCGTTATGCGAACTGGTGTGGGTGTTGTCACAGGGTTACAAAATCACGTCCGATGAGATTGCCGACGCCGTTCGGCGTCTGACTAATGCCGCAAATGTTGTTGTAAATCGTCCAGCTGTCGAAGCGGGGCTGGCGTTGCTGGATGCGGGCGGCGATTTCGCGGATGGAGTTATTGCCTACGAGGGGCGATGGCTTGGCGGCGAAACGTTCGTGTCATTCGACAAAAAAGCGGTGAAGCGCCTTACGGCCCAGGGCAAGGCAGCTCGTCTTCTCGGGTGAGAGGGAAGGGAGTGCCAACACTTGGGGGATCGATCTTGGTACTCGACGTGTCGTAAGGCGCCATTCTGATACCTTAGCGCGCCCCAATCGAGATCAACACAAGCCGCGGCGACGCCAGCGCGCCTGCCTGATAATTAATCGATAGCAGACAAAACTGCGTCCAGAAAGTACTAGCGCCAATACCGCTTGTTAAGCCACGTGGCGGCAGCACAGCGTGGAACATTGTACCTAGATAAAATCAATATAAAAGTCTATATTAATCAAACACTTATAGGATGTTTATCAGAATGTTTCACGGATAACCCATTCATTCATAGGGACAAGGCAGATGTGGCCGAAGCTCTGGTGGACGATAAGGTGTTTGCGGGGGCCGGGCTTGACTAAATGTATTGAACATTACGTAAATCGTAACGATAAACCGCTCTGTCGTTCATTAGCTACCCCAGCAGCGCAAAGCTGTTCGACCCACATGGTAAAGGGCTCGACGACAATCAACATTGCTCGCGGACGTCAAAAGCGCAGCCGGGAGGACGGTCCTCGGCCCTTTTAGTGAGCTTCACTCGGTACCTTGCCCTTTAAGAAGTCGCAGAATTCTCGCGTCCTGATGAACTTTAAGTGCCATGGAGTCCGTGATCCAAGCAGCGTCCTCATGTGCGGGGTTCAAAACATAGTTGTAGGAGAAAGGCGTGACGGCACTCGGTACCTTTAAGAGCGCCGATGTTTTTCCCGACAGCCACTCGGTTCCCGCGTCCTGTGTCCATCGAACATTTTCACGCCAATCATCCGGCAGCGTGTCATCTCCGATTGCTGCGACGGTAAGTTCGTCGTTAGCTTCGACGCGCAATAGCTGATACGTGTCCGGAAGTGCTGCGAGACTTGGAAGTTCCTGATGAACTAATGTTTCAAGCAATGCGCCAGCGGGGTGCTCTGCCAGATAAACGACCGGCTGGCCAGCAAAGTGCCATCGGCCAGGCGCGCGTAGGCCGCCGATGCCTTTCAAATCGGCGTAGTTACTGATTCGCCATAGCACCATCACGCAAAATACCCTTCGTCGATCTGGATCAGCGCCTCTTCGACCAGACGCGCGCCGTGCTCGGTACTGGCCAAGTCCAGCGCCGTTTTCCCGGAGAATCGCTGTTGCGGGTTGCGAAGCCAGCGCATTGCCTTCTCAGCGTTTCCAAACGTTGTCCTTGCTTGCGCAAGCAGTCGTGCGAGGCGAATGGCCCTGTCCGACTCGTCTGTTGACAAACGTTCGTGATGCTGGCGCCGATGAGTTAATGTGCGCCTGGGAATAATGAACGCGAGCTCGTCGATTTTCAGGCCCTGCGCGATGAGTCGGCTGATTACATCCGCATCGATGCGCTCTATCGCGAGTGCTGCGAGATCCGCGTCGCTTTTAACGTGCGCATCCAGCAACTGCGCCAGAAGTAAGAACTCCCCGTGGCGCGGATCGGCTGATCCGGTCGGTTTGAAATCTATCGTCGCCATCATACTCTCCATTGGCAATTTGCGCTGACATTGTAGGCATTTTGCCGGACTATTGCACGCCGTTCCTATCCCTTCACCCGATGTGGCTGTCAGCCCGCTTAGGCAACTAACCGTCAATTCGAATTCAGTCCTAGTCATGCAACTGGCCCATTGCGCCAAGCCCCAGGGCGTTCCAACCAGGGTGGATGATTTTTTCGAGCTGCCTGAAAGTCTTTCAAGTTTGAGGGGAGTTATCCCGTCGCTAAACACGCATATATTGCAGTGAATGGAGACGGGGCACATTAATTCAATCCCTTTCGATTGCCGTCGACGCTACTGACCGGGTTTAGTCCCATCAGCAGTTCGCTAGTGCGGGCAAAACCATCGCCCCTGGGTCGATGAAATCGTCAACGCATCTATCGAATCTCGGCCTTCGAACCTAAGAGCACACAAGAAAACCGGGTCGCCTTTGGCGAACCAGGCCAGTCGACATGACTGATCGCAGAGACAACTCGATACATCGAGTGGGAGGCATAAGGTATGGCAGGAGAAACGGCACATTTCGGATTGCGCAACTGGCCGCCGGCGCCAGCAACCCGACCATTTCAGTTGACGCCGCGCCAGCAGTCGATGCTCGATCAGGCTCGGGCCGGCCTGGTCGAGCCGTTTAGCGGGGTTATCTGCCCTGTCCCGGGCACCCAGGAGCGATCCCCGCTCGCTACATCGCACGCCTCGACAGCCTCGCTGCTCGACGCGGCGCGCACCTTTCTCGCGACTCTCGACGTCGAGCAGCGGCGCGTCGCCTGCCACGCAATCGACGACGAGGCGTGGCGGCAATGGTCGAACATTCATCCCTGGTTGATTCCGCGCAGTGGCGTCAATCTCGCCGACTTGAGCCACGGCGAGCGCGAGGCAGCGCTGGCACTGCTGCGCGAGACGATGAGCGAAGCGGGTTATCAGACTGCGCGCGACGTCATGCGACTCAACGAGCACGCCCTCGAAATATCGGGCAAGCCGGATGAGTACAACGAATGGTATTACTGGGTCAGCATCTTCGGGACGCCGTCGCCGAACGAGCCGTGGGGCTGGCAGATCGATGGCCATCATTTGAACGTCAATTGCTTTGTGCTCGGCGACCAGCTCGTGATGACGCCGACCTTCATGGGATCGGAGCCGGTGCTGGCGCGGTTCGGCAAATATAGCGGCACTCGCGTGTTTGCTGCCGAAGAAGAGCAAGGTCATGCGCTGATGAGCGCACTGTCGGCCGAGGCACGACAACTGGCGACCATCGGCACTGAGCTGCCGAGAGAAGTGTTTGCCGGTGCGTACAACGATAACCGGCATATCGAGCCGGGCGGGATCCGTTACGCGGCGTTGCCGCAAGAAGGTCGCGAGCGTCTGGAGGCATTGCTGGCGACCTATATCGGGCAATTACGCGGCGGTCATGCCGAACTGCGATGGGCCGAGGTCAAACACCATCTCACCGATACCCAGTTCGCCTGGATCGGCCCGTTCGACGATATCAATCCGTTCTACTACCGTATCCTGAGCCCGGCGATCCTGGTCGAATTCGACCATCAACCCGGCATCGTGTTCGACAACGATAAGCCGTCCCGCGATCACATCCACACACTCGTGCGCACGCCGAACGGCAGGGACTATGGCAAGGATCTGCTGCGCCAGCATTACCTCCAGTGGCACACCCATGAGCCACGCGCTCACTCGCACGCGGGCAGCACGGCTGAGTCTGCCGGCGCGAATGCGGCGGGATCGCAGAAGTGACTGTCCAGACGATGGGCCGGCCCGATCCACACAGAATGGACGCAGCGCGAGTGCATCGATTGTGGAATGCCGCAGGAAGACCGGCTCGCTAACGCTACAGCCCGGAAGCCAGGCATCGCCGGTGTCTGCAACTGCACACGGACGCCGGTGCTATGGCTCGACTCATTCACGATGTAACTCGGGGGTCAGCCACCCGAGTCGTTCTAACAATACAAAAACGGAGATGAAGATGCAGATGGAGGAGTCTTTCGATGTGGTCGTCGTCGGCGGCGGACCAGTCGGCCTTTGGCTTTCTTGCGAACTACGGCTAGGCGGCCTGAATGTGGCGGTAATCGAGCGTCGCGAGGAAAGAATTTTGCAATCGCGGGCAGGCACGATGCACTGCCGTACGCTCGAAATGTTCGACCTGCGCGGACTGGCCGACAGATTTCTCGAGAGCGGCAAACCGATTCCCTCCTGGCACTATGGGATGCTCGACACGCGGCTCGACTTCTCGCCGCTCGACAGCCGGTTTCCGCATGCACTCAGGATTCCGCAAGCGATGACCGAGAAAATCGTCAGGGAACGCGCCGCCGAACTTGGCGTCGTCTACCTTGGTGGACATAACGTCGAGGCGATCCGTCAGGATCATGCCGGAGTCACGGTCGAAGGCGTAAAGGATCAGAAACCCTTCGGCCTGACGGCGAGCTACCTCGTCGGTTGCGACGGCGCACGCAGTCTCACGCGTCAACAGGCTGGCATCGGGTTCTCGGGCCACGAAGCGACGCATACGTGGCTGCTGGGCGATGTCAGGCTCGACCTGCCGGATGGAAAGTCGATGCTGACGGTGTACAACGAACACGGCGGCATCATGATTGCGCCGCCCGGCGAGGATGGCCGGCGTCGCATCGTTGCGACCACGCCCGACGAAAACGATCTCAGCCTGCTCAGGAAGGAGACGACGCTGGACGACCTCGCCCGCGTGACGCGACAAGTCCTCGGTAGCGACTACAACATGCATGACCCGTTCTGGCTTTCGCGCTTCTCCAACGAGACTCGGCTTGCCGACCACTATCGCAGCGGCCGGATATTCCTCGCCGGCGATTCCACCCACGTTCACCTTCCAGCCGGTGGACAGGGGATGAATATCGGCCTGCAGGATGCGTTCAACCTCGGGTGGAAGCTCGCCGCTGTCGTCAAGGGCGAGGCCGATGAAAGCCTGCTCGACAGTTACGAGGCGGAGCGCAGGCCGATCGGCGAGCAGCTTCATGACAACACCCTGACCCAAAACGTGCTCATGACGGCGTTCACTCACGGCGGTCTCGGCTTGCGCAAGATGGTTTCCGATTGCATGGCCTTTCCGGCCGTCAACGAAAAGCTGGCGGCGCAGATTTCCGGCTTCAGCCACGGCTACGACGATGTGGGAGCGATGCGTGCCTTTTCAGATGCGCCTTGTTCCACGGGCATCTCTGGCACCGGTATTCGCGCTCCCGATCGTCGGGTCCGTCAGGCGGATGGATCGGAAGTCTTCGTCCACGAACTGCTTGCTTCGGGCCGCTGGGTTCATCTGTCGTTCGAGCCGCGCGCAGCCGTGCCACTCGCCGATGCACTGCCCGAAGAGGCCGTCATTCAGGTCCGCAGCAGCGAGCGCCCGCAGAAATTTTTCGAGGGCGCGGCGGCCG
>NZ_JBAUSA010000426.1:0-4299 GCF_049581465.1 Caballeronia sp.
ATATGAGCATCTATCGAGAAGAGATTTTCGGGCCGGTCCTGTCGGTGGTCCGCGTGCCTGATCTCGCGAGTGCGATAGCGCTTGTCAACGCGCACGAACTGGGGAACTGTGTAACGCTTTTCACCTCGAACGGCGGCGCGGCACGCACATTCATCCGGCAGATTCAGGTGGGCATGGTGGGCATCAACATACCGAGTCCGGTGCCCGCGGCGTGGCATTCGTTCGGCGGCTGGAAGCGATCGCTGTTCGGCGATCATCACCAGTACGGCCAGGAGGCGGTGCGCTTTTACACGCGCTACAAGAGTGTCATGCAGCGCTGGCCCGACAGCATCGCCTAAGGACGTAATAGTCGGTGCGGGCACGGCCGGATACGTGCTCGCTAACCGCGTGCACACGACGGCCTACTATCCCACGCCCGGCGAGTCGGCGCCTTAGCAGGCTTGCAGCACATTGATAACACGGCTAGCGAGCAACGGCTTGGTATTGCGTGCATATTCGGCCATATGCGCAGAGGCGCCATGCGCCTTCAACGCTTCGGCGTTTTCCCAGCGCTCGATTACTGCAAATGTGTCATTGCCGAGCGGCGTCTGAATACTGCCGAAGTTCGGTACGTCGATTACCGCCTCGTAGCTGATGCATCCATTTTCCGCGAGCACCGCCGGCTGGTTCCTGCTGAATAGTGCCAGCACGGCGTCGCGTTGACCGGGCTGCGCAATGATAGTGGCGATGACGTGAATCATAAGGGCATTCTCCTTTCGTAGTTCGGCATGGATTACCGGGGCCCAATCATAGCCGCGTTCTGCCACCTATGGCAAACGGGGACCAAACCGTTAGGTACGCTAAAGTTTTGATAGACGGATGGTACGGCACATCAGATTAACAATCGTTTTGCAATTAATAGCGCAGTAACAGTGACCGCCACCGGTGGAAGCGACGGTAAGGCGTGCGCGGAATCTAGAGAAATCGACCGGCCGGATCAAAGATATCTATTAGAAGGGGATGCGGGTTCCGGCGAATTGAGCACGGGTTCGATTCACCTTTCCCGATCCGACCTTGTAGGCATGGCGCTTGCCCCTGTGGGCCTTGAGCTTTGCCGACAAGTTTGGAGACAAGATGATCGCTGCCATCGTGCCCGCACATAACGAAGCTAACACCATCGAGGTTTGCATCAAGGCAGTCTTGCGCGCTCTATGCCATCCGGACTTGAAAGACGAAGAGTCTGTGGTCATTGTGGTGGCCGATGCGTGTGACGATGCAACAGGTTCCATTGCGCGTGAGCTCGGTGCCAACGTGCTCGCCACGGACGCTCGCAATGTCGGGATCGCGCGGCGGGAGGGCGCGCGCGTCGCGATTGCACTAGGCGCTCGGTGGCTCGCCTTTACTGATGCCGACACCGTCGTGTGCCCGGACTGGCTTGTCCAGCAGATCGCGTGCGAAAGCGACGCGGTGTGCGGTGTGGTTAGCGTCGAAGATTGGTCCGCGCATAACAACGCGGTTCGTCGCGATTTTGCAGCCACGTATCGCGACGCGGACGGACACCGTCATATTCATGGGGCGAATCTGGGGGTATCTGCTGCGGCTTACCTTCGCGCAGGCGGGTTTCCGCCGATTGAAACAAGCGAAGATGTGGCGCTGGTTGAGGCTCTGCTGGCAAACGGCGAGAACGTCGCCTGGAGTGCTGCGGCGAGGGTCGTGACCAGCGCACGGGTGGATTTCAAGGCGCCGGCAGGGTTCGGCGCGACCTTGCTCAAGAGGGCGCGTCAATGCGCAGCGCCGCTCCTTGGGGAGCCTGAAATAGCTGAGTTGGACGAGCCAGAGATCGCAGTCGCTAGCTGAGCGGAGGCGCGAAGAGGCCCGCTCACCGGACCGATCCCGCGCCAAGCTTTGCGGCAGCGACGCTTGGTCTGGCTTCATGGCCCGCGTACTAGAACTTGGCGGGGACTCACTGCTGTGGCGTGTCCGTCTTGCGGATAATGCTTATCTCGCCGTTACGCTCGAGAATTGCGCTTCGCACTCTATCCAGTCCATGGACGCCCAATTCCTGGCGAACTGTCTCCAGGACGTCGGTCCTCGAAACGAGCGCGGCCAACATCTCTCGCTCATTAAATTTCCCGTCGCGGTAGACCTCCCGCTCGACGCCTCCGACGAGCTGTTCCACTGTCCGTGACCACCCGCACGCCCACGCGAGCGCACGATGTACCAGCACTATAACGAGCGAAGCGACGAGGGTGGGGACAGCGGGGGAGGCGCCGACGATAACGCGGCTTAGCGTAGCGCCGAGCAGGATGGCGACAACATAGTCGAAAGGTGAGCGCTGCCCGAAGGAACGGCGCCCTGAAATACGGATAAGACTAAGTGTGGCGAAGAAGATGGCTGCGGCTCGCATGCCCATTTGTAACGAATTCAGATCTTTTCCCTCACCGAATAATGCCACGAGCCCTTGCATGTTTGCCTCCTCCTGCGAGCATTGATTTTAGTTTGGCACGAGAGTTGCTGACTAGGTTCGTCTATTGTTTTAGGAGTCCGCCATGAACACTCGCACCGCACAGTCGTCACCGACGGACGAGCTTGACACCGTGCCCGACACGTCTAGCCCAGCGTACGCCTCCCAACACCCTTTGGCCCGCGCCTTCGATAGATTCGCGAGCCTGGTCACCCGCTGGGCCGGGTCGCCGACGGCCTTTTGCATGGCGGTGCTGACCGTTGCCGCATGGGTAATCACGGGGCCGATATTTCACTACTCGGATGGATGGCAACTGGTTATTAATACCGGCACGACTATCGTCACGTTCCTCATGGTTTTCCTGATTCAGCAGAGCCAGAACAAGGATAGCGTCGCGCTTCACCTGAAACTTAACGAGTTACTGTCGTCGCACCGCGCCGCGAGCAATCGACTCATCGGCATTGAGGACGCATCCGAAGAAGAGCTGCGCCGGCTCGCTGCGGTGTATCTCCGGATATCAACAAAAACGCCCGAGGCCGACGCAGTCCTCCCGAAAGCCGAACCCTCGTTGCCGACGACCTGAGCCGGGCACACCACTTGCGCGGCGGATCTCCTGGTGATGTCCTCTCGTTCTGCAGTCACGCCATGCCAAATCATTCCAACGAATATTCTGCACTCGATGACACGCTGGACAAGCTGGATCTTCCGTGCCGCAGCGTCAGCACACTTGAGCGGGCCAGCGCCGCGTTGATCGAAGCGGCTTATCCCCTGCCGCTGCCGGGCCAAGGTGCGACGCTCGCGCGCTGGCGTGTCCTTGCAGCAATCGCCGGCCGCGACCTGTCACTGGTGAAGATCTACGAGTCGCATACGGACGCGCTCGCGATTCTTGCCGAACTCCGCGCACCGATTCAGCCTGCGACCGGTCGCATCTGGGCTGTATGGGCGGCAGAACCTCCTGACGCGGTCTTGCACGCGGAGCGCCAAGGGGATGCGGTGCTGACCCTCACTGGCACCAAAGCGTGGTGCTCCGGAGCGGCGTTCGTGACTGATGCACTTGTCACCTGCCGCGACTCGCATGGGGAAAAATGGCTTGCTGCAGTTAACCTCCGGCAGCCCGGTGTCCGGGTAACCGAGCGAGGTTGGCACGCGGTCGGCATGGCAGCAACCCAAAGTGTTGAGGTCGAGTTCGACGGCGTACCCACGATACCCGTTGGCGTATCGGGCGAGTATCTGAGCCGGCCAGGCTTCTGGCAGGGTGGAGCGGGTATCGCGGCGTGCTGGTATGGCGCCGCGGCCGCGCTCGGGAATGCCTTGCGGCAAGCGGTAGCGCGTAGGGAGGATCCGTATCGGTGGGCACACCTGGGGACCGTCGATGCCGCGCTGAGCGGTGCTGCCACAGTGCTGCGCGACGCCGCTGAGTGGATCGACAATGACCCGCACGGCAATGCGATGACAGTCGCGCTCCGGTCCCGCAGCGTGACGGAACGGGCGGTCAGCACCGTTCTGGAAGCGACAGGGCGGGCATTGGGTGCAACGCCCTTTTGTCGCGACCGCTGGTTTGCGCAGATGAGTGCCGACTTGCCGGTGTTTGTGCGGCAGAGCCACGCAGAACATGATCTCGCCGCGCTGGGCCGGTTGGTGGCACGCGATTACGATGACTGGTCGCTCTGATCACGGGCCTCAAAACCGGACGAGTCGGCGTTGAACTATAGGTCGCTCGGGCATCAAAATTGCATCTATGAAGTGCAGATATTCGCAGCAATAATCGCCTGCCTATTCACGCACCACGCACGCATGCCGCCATTGCGTCTCAACGCCGACATCTAGACAGAGCCGACATTCAGAGAGAGCGTTGC
>NZ_JBAUSA010000427.1:0-2188 GCF_049581465.1 Caballeronia sp.
TCGCAACTCCATGCGCTTTACGCGTTCTTTCACGATGCCATCCGGTCGGTCGCCAATAGCGGGCGCATTGTCGTGCTGGGGTTGCCCCCGCAATCGTGCGTCTCGCCGCGCGCGTGGACGGCGCAACGCGCGCTGGAAGGCATGACGCGCTCGCTCGGCAAGGAAGCGCGCAGCGGGATAGCATCGAACCTGATCCAGGTTGAACCGGGCGGCGATATTGAGGGGACATTGCGCTTCCTGCTCTCGCCGCGCTCGGCGTATGTGTCAGGACAGGTCATTCACATTGACGCCACACCCGCCGCCGCGCCCGCTGACTGGAACCGGCCGCTCGCCGGCAAGCGCGCGCTCGTGACGGGTGCTGCACGGGGAATCGGGGCGGCAATCGCCTACGTGCTGGCGGAACGCGGCGCGCATGTGGTCGGGCTCGACGTGCCGACAGCCCAGGAAGCGCTCGATCAGACCATGCTCGCACTCGAAGACGCGTGGCCGTCGCAAGGCGCGCACACCGCGCTCCTCGCCGATATCGCCGCCCCCGAGGCGCCTGCCGAAATCGCTGCTACGGTTCACGCGCTGGGCGGTATCGATATCGTCGTACACAACGCGGGCATCACCCGCGACAAGACGATCGCAAAGATGACGGAGGCTGCGTGGGACAGCGTGATCGACGTGAATCTTTCGGCGCAAGAGCGCATCGACGACGTGTTGCTCGACCAAAACCTGCTTCACGCAGGCGGCCGGATCGTCGGGATTTCATCGATAAGCGGGATCGCCGGCAACCTCGGCCAGACGAACTACGCGACATCGAAAGCGGGGGTTATCGGACGCGTACAGGGCATGGCCGGCATGTTGCGCACGCAGGCCATCACGATCAACGCGGTGGCGCCGGGGTTCATCGAAACGGAGATGACGGCCAGGATTCCACTCGGCATTCGCGAAGCCGGAAGACGCATGAATTCGATGAGTCAGGGCGGCTGGCCCGTCGATGTAGCCGAGGCCGTCGCATGGCTAGCCAGTCCGGCGTCGGCGGGGATCACGGGACAGGTGGTGCGGGTATGCGGGCAAAGCCTGATCGGAGCCTGACACCATGAGCGCCTCTCCCCTGTTTGCGCCACGTGCACGCACCGTGATCGTGGAAACCTTGCCGCCCCCAGCCAAACTCTATGGACGCGCGCTACGGGGACTTTTCAAACGTGGCCTGGCGCCCGAGCTGCCGCTATTGAGACTCGTGCGCCCGAGCGTGGTGCTCGATCCGCAACAGATCGGCCAGTATGCACGCGTATGCGGCTTCATTCCCGAACAGGGTGTCCCGCTGACCTTTCCGCATGTGATGGCGTTTCCGCTGCACCTGATGTTGCTCACCGATCCCGCGTTTCCCTGGTCCGCCGCCGGGCTCGTTCATGTTTCGAACACTGTGCACCTGCGGCGCGCGCTGCAATCGCGCCAGACGCTGCGCATTGAAGTCGAGAGCGGCGCTTTGATCGCCCATGACACGGGTCAGGCGTTCACGCTGCATACGCGTATCTATCGTGGCGGCGAGGCGGTCTGGGACGCCGACAGCGTTTATCTCAAGCGTGGCGTGGCGAGTCGCGGGATTGCTTCAACTATCCTGGACCCCGTCGATACGCTGGTGCGCGAGGCACGCTGGCAACTTCCCTCCCAACTCGGCCGCGACTACGCTCAAGCATCGGGCGACTTCAACCCGATCCACTTGCACACGCTAAGCGCGAAGGCGTTCGGTTTTCCCCGCGCCATCGCGCACGGCATGTGGACGCTCGGACGCACACTCGCGGCGTTGCAGCCGTCGAAACAACTGGTCGCCGGTCACGTCCACGGCGATTTCAAGGCGCCGATTTTTTTACCCGGCGACGCCACGTTGTGGAGCGGGGCTTCATCGGCTAGGGTTCGCGACTTCGAAATACGCGATAGCGCTGGCGAAAAGCCGCACTTGCGCGGACGCTTTGACTGGGAAATTGCATGAGCGGACTCAAGCGACGAATCGAGCAACGCATCACGCGAAGCCGGCTTGCCAGCGGTGCCACGCCCGCGTCCGCCACGACCCTCGACGAGACTTGCCTATGACTCTCAGCGCCCTTCCCTCTGTGCGCCGCGTGGCGATCGTCGGCAGCAACCGGATTCCGTTCGCGCGCTCGAATACGGCGTACGCCCAGGCCTCGAATCAGGACATGCT
>NZ_JBAUSA010000428.1:0-2241 GCF_049581465.1 Caballeronia sp.
GTCCGAAGTGATGAGCGCGTGAACCGAGAGCACGCCCGCGGGCATCGGTCCATAACTGAAGCAACTCCCAACTAGAGACACGGGCGAGACGCGGACGCGGTCGATTCGAATATTTGTAGCTGTTCTCGATGTGAATGCTTTCGCCGAGCCGGAGCGAAAATGTGTTGGACAGCCCCAGCGCGGTGAACACCTTCTTGCCGAATCTCGATGCGATGGCGATCACGGCTATAGATCGCGCGATGGATGACGCGTCGACGTCCAAATCGCCGCCGCGAGCGAATGAAGATGTCGGCTTATCGAGATGGTGCGCTTCGGCCAAAGCGGTGGCGTGCACATTTATGACAATCTCCGGACGCGCATTTTCCCTGCGCGCTTAAGATCGAAAAAGCTGGCTGGTGGAGACAATCACTATCAAGCCGTACACAATTTTCACCGCTGCAACTGGTGAGGCAAATTTGGGCGGCCTCGGCTGTGCGTCGCCATCCACCGCCGAACT
Source organism: Caballeronia sp. (assembly GCF_049581465.1). Classification (GTDB taxonomy): domain Bacteria; phylum Pseudomonadota; class Gammaproteobacteria; order Burkholderiales; family Burkholderiaceae; genus Caballeronia. Next base: position 497 of record NZ_JBAUSA010000428.1, read on the forward strand.
TTCTTCACGCTTCGGATACGGTCTACTGCCTTGCGCTCGGGGGACCTACATGATGGGTGCCGTTCATATCAATGTATGAGTGATTGACGCTCAAGGTATGAGTGACCGCGATACGCTTGGCCCGCTAACAACACCGCGGTCGCTTGCAAGATTATTCCAGCCTTGCCCGGCACAAGGTGCGGTGGCACCCAGCTCTCCTGGCACTTTTATCGCGGCGCCGCGTGGTACCGCATTTAACGATTGCGAAAAAGGGAGTCAGCCATGAAGGTGCTGATGGTTATCACGTCTCACGACCAGCTCGGTAACACCGGACGAAAGACCGGGTTCTGGCTCGAGGAGCTTGCGGCTCCCTACTACGCCTTCAAGGACGCCGGTGTCGAGGTTGCGCTCGCATCGCCAAAGGGCGGACGGCCGCCGCTCGATCCGAAGAGCAAGGAACCCGGGTGCAGCACGCCCCTCACCCTCCGGTTCGAAAAGGACGAGGCAGCGGAAGCTCAGCTCGACAAGACCGTTCGCCTCGACAGTGTCAAGCAGGAAGACTTCGACACGGTCTTCTATCCCGGCGGTCATGGTCCGATGTGGGACCTGGCGGAAGACAAGCAGTCTATCAAGCTAATCGAATCCTTCATTGCCGCCGGCAAGCCGATCGGCATGATGTGTCATTCCACCGGAGCACTGCGTCACGTTAAGGCGCCCGACGGTAAGCTTCTGGTACGAGGTAAGGAAGTTACCGGCTTTACCAACGGTGAGGAAGAAGAGGTCGGCCTCACCGAAGTGGTGCCGTTTCTCGTGGAAGACGAGATGCTGAAACTCGGCGCTACTTTCTCAAAAACGGCCAACTGGACATCTCACGTCGTCAGCGATGGCTTGCTGATTACGGGACAGAACCCGCATTCCTCGGGATCGGCGGCGAAGACGCTGATGGCGGCGTTGAAACAAAAGGCTCAGTTCGGCGTCACCGCCCGGGCCTCGTAGGCGGATCGACGCAAACGGCCAGCGATTACAACACGGTCGTCGTCAATCGTTGGAGCGGCACCCCTGACGCCACGCGCAACCAGCAGCGAACCAAGTTTGGCTTTCGCGCAGCCTGGAAGCCTCGATGCATTTCCAAATGATTCCTCTAAAATCTTGTCCGAGATGAGGATTGAAGAAGCGGAGAAAGGCGCTACCGCCGTCACCTTTGATTAACTGACCCGGTAGCGCTAACGAGATGCGTTCCTCGTAAAGTGCTCGGCGAATGTCCGTATCGAAAACGACGATCAATCGCAAGTACCAAGATCCCAACAGCTCCCTTCCAAATACGGTTGAAGGCTTACATGAGGCGGCTGATCGTTGTCCTGTCCACTCACTGGAACTCGGCTGCGATGAGAGATGCCCGGGCTGGTATAGCTCGGAACAAGCCAGGCATTGGCGTTCATATAGTTGTGGCGCTTTACAATATGCCGGGCGGCCGTAGCTTGGGCCGTCGATTCAAGAACCAGTAGCGATGTGACCAAAAGCACTATCAATTTAATCATACTGAACTCTCCCATCGTGTTGCGTTGAGCCGAACGCGACCGTTCGCGAGTGATGCCCGTAGTTATGTGACCGGGGCGGGCGCCGGGCATCCCAACGCTCACCGCGTATTTCTTCCGCAAGTCGGGCTGTCATGCTGTCCGTCAGGTCCTGTCCACCATTCGCCGCCTTCGGCGTCAGCCGCCGATCGAGCGAGTGCCTTAGCCGCATCCATTCGCCCTCGTCAAAGA
>NZ_JBAUSA010000429.1:0-4549 GCF_049581465.1 Caballeronia sp.
ATCAAGAGGTGTCTATCGACGTGTTATCGGCCGCGCGGCTGGAATATGAAGGGTTCGACAAGCGCGAAAATGCTCCGGCGAGCGCCTCGGTATCCGTCGTCACTTCTTGTCGAAGGTGACCAGATCCTTGTCTTTCGTGTCCGCTACAAAGATGGCGAGCAGCTTTGCAGGTTCGGTATCGCTGGCGTTTTCGCTGATCGTGTGATGCACGCCGGGCTTTTCGGTCCAGTGTTCGCCTGCATGAAAGACTCGTACCTCGCCGTCGTTGACACGACTGCGGATCGCGCCCGACAGCACATAGCCGACAACGAATGCCTGCCCATGCCGATGCGGCAGCGACTTTCCACCCGGAGCGTAGTCGACGACCAGCGCCGTCATGGTCTTGCCGGGAACGTTTGCGATTGGCTCGGCGAAAGCGGGCGTGATGGATTCCCGGACCGGGGCTGCGTCGGCCGCATAGACCGTTTGCGATGCGGCCGCCATCGAAAGCACGGTGACCGAGAAAACGGCAGCCGTTTTCGCCGCGATGAGTGAGCGAATATTCATGGTGTTTCTCCTGACAAGCGACGTTCATTTTGTGAACGTCGCGGTACGTAAACAGCGATTAGTAAAAAGTAGTCCGAAATAATACGTTTGTTAGTTACACTTCGTATTCCTGTGGGTATTAGAACGTTACGGCTTCCTTGTGTTCTTCAGTGGAAGACTGTGTTGTCGCCCAGTGAGCCGCTATCGCCGCCAACTCGCCGCGCGCGCGTTCGAGCGCTTCTACTCGGGCTTCCTGATCCGAAAACTGCAACGGCTGGGCATCGACGAAGGTGGGATGCGCGACGCCGATGAATCCGAAGGCCGCCTTTAGCGAAGGCGTAAGCGCGTCCATGGAAGAGAACGGGGTGCCGGGACGAAGGTCTGCGCCGCGACTCGTGATGAAAAGCACCTTTTGACGCCCGAGCCGCCCTTCAAATCGCCCATCTTCGGTAATCACGTAGGTCACCCCGGTGCGCGTGATGCTGTCGATGAAAGCCTTGAATACGGAGGGCATCGACCAGTTGTACATCGGCATTGCGAAGACGAGTGCGTCGGCTTCGAGCAGACGCCTGCACAGCTTATCGGACGCCGCCAGCGTAGCGTTCATTGCCGGCGTGCGATTGTCTGCCGGCGTGTAGGTCGCGATGGCGAACGCTTCGTTCACATGCGGCGGGGTGTCGACGGTTACGTCGAGGTAGTCAACCTCCAGTTCCAGACCTTCAGCACGCAGGCGGTCCATGAAATAGCGGCTTAACGCGCGTGAGTTGGATCGCTCGCGCTTGGCGCTCGCGTCGACATGCATGACTTTCATGACATCTCTCCTTTAGGGTAGGGTGTTTCAATGATGAGTGTCGCTTTCACCGCGACGTCTGGATGACCGGCGTTCCAGCCACTTCACGACCTGGTGTCCGTAAGCTGCAGGCGCTTTCTCGACGGTGCGCGTGGCGAGGTCGGCCAGCGAATGCGCCGCGAGCGCTTCGGTCATCCGCTTTTCCGCGTCGAGCATCACGGCGTGAATCGAGCAAAGGCCGCGGGTTGCCCATGCGGGTGGTTTATCGTCGAAGACTGCGCAATTGCCCCGGATCTCGCGGCAATCGAAAAGCGCCTTATTGCCGTCAATTGCGTTGACTACGTCCAGCACGCTGATTTCCGCGGCCGGACGCGCGAGTTTGAAGCCACCCCGCACGCCCTCGGTCGCGGCCACGATGCCGGCTTTCGAGAGCTTGGTGAACAGCTTGGCCACGTATTCGACCGGCACGCCCTGAAGCTCCGCGAGATCCTTCGCGCTCGCCTCGCGCGCGCCGGCGAGCGGGTCGCTCAGATAGAGCAGGCAATGCAACCCATACTCGACGCCCGTGCTGATGTGTGAAATTCGCTTAACTTCCCCTTTAACTCCGACTTAATGTATCGTAGTTAAGAATATAAGCGGATTTCGGCTTGAACGCAAGCGGGCGCTTTGTGAATGAATAGCGCTGCGGCGTCCCAGCCGTCCGACACGGCCCATTTCAATGCCAACAAGGCGATGACGCGATTCCCGCACGCGGGGTGGACCCTCCGATCGAGACAATGAAGCTTTACAATCGGGCCTCTTCTCTGCCAACTCTTCCCGCCCGTGTCCCAGCCCGCCGCTTCCCTGCCTTTTCGGCATGCTCTTTTCGCGATGCTTGGCATCGGCCTTGTCAACATGCTGGTTGCGCTCGACCAGACCGTAGTCAGCACGGCGTTACCGTCGATAGTCGCGGAGTTGCAGGGTTTCGAGTACTACGCGTGGATTGCAAGCGCGTATTTGCTGGCGTCGGTGGTCACGGTGCCGGTATTTGGGCGTCTCGGCGATTACTTTGGCCGCAAGCGCTTCGTGATTGCTGCGGTGATTACGTTCACGGTTGCATCGGTGTTATGCGGCGTCGCGAACGACATGTTGTTCCTTGTGATTGCTCGAGGCTTGCAGGGCATAGGCGGGGGCATGATGATCGGCACCGCGTTCGCGTCGATTCCTGACCTGTTCCCCGATCCGCGCGCGCGGGTGCGCTGGCAGGTGGTGATGGCTGCGTCGTATGGAATCGGCACGGCGGCGGGGCCGTCGCTGGGCGGCTGGATGAGCGAGCATTGGGGTTGGCGCTCGACCTTCCTGATCAATCTCCCCGTCGGCGCGGCTGCGTTTTACTTCATCTGGGCGCATCTGCCGAATTTTCATCGGCCGCGCGAGGGTGCCGTGAAAATCGACTGGATGGGCGCGGCACTGGTGGCGCTGGTTCTGGCCGGTTTGCAGGTGTTTATTGAAGCCGTGCCGAAGAACGGCTTGACCACGGGAAATGTCGTGTTGGGGTTGAGCGTGGCTATTGGCGCGGCGGGATTGCTGATGTGCGAGCGGCGTGCCACACATCCGATCATTCCCCTTGACTTGTTCAGGGATCCGCAGCTGGTGACGTTGTTCACGTTGTCGGTGTTATCGGGATTCGTGATGTTCTCGCTGATTTTCTTTGCGCCCTTGCTGTTGCAGGGCGGCTTTGGCTTATCTCCACAAGAGGCGGGGTTACTCGCGACGCCGATAGCGATGTTCATCGCGATTGGTAGTTTTATCAATACACGGATAGTGATTCATTTACCGAAGCCAACCTTGATTTTATCGATTGGCTTTACGCTTTTATTAGCTGCGTGCATTGGATTGTCATTTGCCGCCGCGACGACACCGTACATCTGGATTGAGATCCCGATGGCGGGAATAGGAGTTGGCCTGGGGTTTGTATTAAACAACTTGAACGTATTTGGTCAGGAAATAGCGGGCCGGGAGCGCTTTGGGATCACGACGGCGCTATTGCAGTCGACGCGCATGGTGGGGGGTATGTTGGGCACGAGCGTGGTGGCGACGATTGTGCAGCATCATTATCGCGATGTAATAACGCGAACGTTACGCGTACTGGGCGAGCCGCAGGCGAGCACATGGTTACCGCGATTCAATGACCCGCGTATTTTGATCGATGGCGCATTGCGGGCGAAACTCCTGGTGGATTTAAAACCATCGGGATTGGATGGACCAGCGTTGGTCGAGAGTGCACGAGAAGTGCTGGTTCAATCGATACATATTGGGGTGCTGTTGACAGCGGTAGCGGCGCTATCAGCGGCCTTGATCGTGAGGAGGATCTCACACATCACTTTTAGGCGAGCCTAGGGCGCTCGCTTTGGGGAGGTTATGGGCGGTGCTGCTGGTGGCGAGTGTGGGGAGAACGTTGAGTCCTTCTGCTAGCGTGGTCGTTCTGCTTAAGTCGGATTTTCTTGCTTATTACTGTTAGCCCCTGTCCGGGGCGGGACTTCATTTCTTTTCAAACGCGAAAAGAAACGAAGCAAAGAAACGCGTTTCAAACCGCCAATACCTTAGTGTCGTCGGTATTCACTTCGAGTTTTTGGCACGAACGTAGTGCAGCCCCAAATATTTAACCCGCCGTCGAACACCGCCCCCCAGCACGAACGCCGCGCACACGCTTCGCCTCCAAGGTCCAAATTCGTTGCGGCGAACGGCAACGGCGGTGGTAAGCCCAGCGAAAAGCCACTCGATTACGTGGCTTGACTGGTCCGGGTTTCTCAAAGTGCGCCGCATTTCGACTAAGCGCTGCCCAAGGGCTGGGGTGGTGCCGGAGCCTGGATGCCTAGCAGCATAACGGATATGCCATATCCGGATAACAGTCCAGCGCCAGCCCGCCCTGAATGCCTGATTTTGAAAGATTATGTCCGTGAAATGAATCCGCCATGTATTTAAATTCACGACCACAAAACGATTTTTGAAGTAGCCCGATCTCGGGATTTAAAATAGTTATTTTAGGAATAGGGAATGAAAATAGACCAAAACGAGTATGTGAAAAATCCTGAGCTTGATCGCTGGGGCAGTGAGAGTGATTGTTCCGCCCGAAACCACTAACACTTCGGTGCCAATTTAACCGGTTGCACCGGTTGTGTGTGCCCATCGATAAGGTGAACAAGTTCTCGGTAAAGGTATCGGCGCCGCGCATCGCGTCTCACAGTTGTGGGG
>NZ_JBAUSA010000430.1:0-5185 GCF_049581465.1 Caballeronia sp.
GCGAAGCAGTTCGCCGGGATGGTGATCAACGTGACCGGAGAGGACCGATTTCTCGGCGCGGGGACGTGGCGCGACGGCAAGCTCGGCATTCCGCTACTCGAACGCACTCTCGTGTCGTTCGGCTGCCAGGTAGTCGAGGAGTTGGAAGGAGGTTCCCACACGGTCTTTCTGTGCGACGTGATTGAGGTGTGTTGTGAAAAAGAGGAGACACCGCCGCTCGTGTATTTCGGTGGCAAGTTCGCCCGCCTAATCCAGGCGGAGCCAGGCAATTCCAAAGGAGGAGCAGCATGAGCACGGTTTTGAGAGAAGCAGTCGACTACAGCATTCCCACTGAAGAGGTGCTGGTCGAGCGCGCGAGGGCAATGATTCCGATGCTCCGCGCACGGGCGGCGGAAGTCGAGCAGGCGCGCTCGGTCCCCGCTGACATCGTCGAGCAGTTCAAGGAGGCGGGCTTCTTCCGCATCCTGCAGCCGCGTCGCTGGGGCGGCTACGAGATGAATCCTTCGGTGTTCTTCAAGGTACTGATGGAGCTGGGCCGTGGCTGTTGCAGCAGTGCCTGGAACATGATGATTCTCGGCATCCATACGTGGGAGTTCGGGCACGTTGATCCGCGCGCTGGCGATGACGTCTGGGGCAAGGACGATTCGGTGATCGTCGCGTCGTCGTACGCGCCGTTCGGTACCTATCGCAAGGTGGAGGGCGGCTACGTCATCAATGGTCGCTGGCCGACTTCCAGTGGCACGGACCATGGCCAGTGGGCGTTCCTGGGCCAGATTCTCTTCGACGAGAACAAGCAGCCGATTGATCGCCTGTCAGTGCTCGTGCCGCGCACCGACTATACGATTATCGACGACTGGCATGTGTTCGGCCTTGCCGGTACCGGCAGCAAGAGCGTGCTCGTCAAGGATGCATTCGTCCCGGAGTACCGGACGCACAGTCTTGCGGACTACAGCATGAGCGATCGCGGCGACACGTACTTGTATCCGTTCTCGCAGATTTTCTACGCGGCGGTGTCGTCGGTGATCAACGGCATGGCGCAGGGGGCGGTCGATGTGTTCATCGAGCAGATGCAGACGCGCCGCGACACGACAGGCGGCGGCAAGACGAGCCTGAGCCCGTACGTAAAGGACCGGCTTGGCAACGCGGTGGCGCGGGTGCGCTCGTCGCGCGCGCGAATCCTGCACATGATGCACGAGACCACCCGCTATGCCGAACGGCGCGAACTGGTACCGCTCGACGAGCGCGTGCCGGGCATGCTCGACATCGCACGCGTGGGCCGTGAATGCGAGGAGGCGGTGATGTTGCTGTTCAAAGCGCTCTCCGCACGTGGCATCTATCTCGACAATCCGTTGCAGCGCATCCTGCGTGACGTGATCGCAGCGGCCAACCACATCACGCAGAACGCGGACGATACGGCCGGCACGCTCGGCGGTTATCTGCTCGGTCAGCCTTTGCCGCCGCTGTTCTATTCGCGCGACCCGCTGCCAGGACAGGCTGCATAACGCGACGTGGCGCGACAGAGGACATAACCGGCGAGGCTCGCCGCGTTCGGCCGCGCCATTCTGGACATTCACGCAGGAAACAGGAACCCCACAATGGACTCCTCACTGATTTCGGATCTTGGCGACGAGCTTTGGCGCGCGCAGCGCACCGCCAAGGCGATCGATCCGCTCTCGACCCGGTACCCGGGCATGAGCGTCGAAGACGCTTACCGGATCCAGCAGTATCTGATCACGCGGCAAGTCGACGTGGGCGCGCGGGTGATTGGCAAGAAAATTGGCGTGACCAGCGAGGCGGTAATGAGCGTGCTCGACGTCCATCAGCCGGACTTCGGCTATCTGCTGGACACGATGCTATGTCCGCAAGGCGACGCTATCGATACGTCCAGGCTGATCCAGCCAAAGGCCGAGGGGGAGATCGCGTTCGTGTTGAAACACGATCTGAGCGGTCCCGGCGTATCGGTGGCGGATGTGCTGCGCGCGACCGAAGGTGTGCTTGTGTGCTTCGAGATTGTTGATTCGCGGATTCGCGACTGGAAGATCCGCATCCAGGACACTGTGGCCGACAACGCGTCGTGCGGCGTGTTTGTGCTCGGCAGCCAGATGGTGAATCCGCGCTCGCTGGACCTTCGCACCTGCGGAATGGTGCTCGAGTGCAATGGCGCGGTAGTGGCGACCGGTGCGGGCGCGGCGGCCCTGAACTCGCCCTTGAACGCGGTGGCGTGGCTCGCCAATACGCTCGGCAGGCTCGGCGTGCCCCTGAAGGCGGGCGAGGTGATCCTGTCGGGCTCACTCGGAACCATGGTGCCGGTGAAGGCGGGTGACAGCCTACATGTTTCGATCGGCGGCATCGGCCAATGCTCGACGCGCTTCGTTTGACAGATAGGACAACGAAAACCATGACACAACGCAAGAGCAAAGTGGCGATCATTGGCTCCGGCAACATCGGCACGGACCTGATGATCAAGATCATGCGCAACAGCAAGCATCTGGAGATGGCTGCGATGGTCGGCATCGATCCTCTTTCCGATGGTCTTGCGCGCGCCGCACGCCTCGGCGTCGCGACCACTCATGAAGGGGCGGAAGGACTCGCCCGGTTGCCGGCATTCGACGATATCGAGTTCGTATTCGACGCGACCTCCGCCGGCGCGCATGTGAAGAACGACGCGTTTCTGCGAGCGCTTAAGCCCGGCATCCGCCTGATCGACCTGACGCCCGCCGCGATTGGCCCGTACTGCGTTCCGGTCGTGAACCTCGACGCGTACATCGATGCGCCGAACGTGAACATGGTCACGTGCGGCGGACAAGCGACGATTCCGATGGTGGCGGCAGTGTCGCGCGTGGCAAAGGTGCATTACGCGGAAATCGTCGCGTCGATCAGCAGCAAGTCGGCCGGTCCCGGCACGCGAGCGAACATCGATGAGTTTACCGAAACGACGTCGAAGGCGATCGAGGTGGTGGGTGGCGCGCGCAAGGGCAAGGCGATCATCGTGCTGAACCCGGCCGACCCACCGATGATGATGCGCGACACCGTCTACACACTGTCGGCCCTCGCCGATCACAAGAGGATTGAGGCGTCGATCGAGGAAATGGCGCGTGCGGTACATGCGTATGTGCCGGGCTATCGCCTGAAGCAGAAGGTGCAGTTCGACGAAATCCCGCCAGGCGCGCCACTGAACATTCCGGGCCTCGGCCGCATCAGCGGCCTGAAGACTTCGATCTTCATCGAGGTCGAGGGCGCGGCGCACTATCTGCCTGCATACGCGGGCAACCTGGACATCATGACCTCCGCCGCGCTCGCCACTGCCGAACGCATGGCGCAATCGCTGCTGAGCGTCTAAGGAGCCCATGAGCATGAGCAAGAAACTCTATATTTCCGATGTCACGCTGCGCGACGGCAGCCACGCGATCCGCCATCAGTACTCGATCCAGAATGTGCAAGACATCGCACGCGCGCTCGATTGCGCGAAGGTGGACAGCATCGAGGTCGCGCACGGCGACGGCCTGCAAGGGTCGAGCTTCAACTACGGCTTCGGCGCGCACAGCGATCTGGAGTGGATCGAGGCGGTCGCTGACGTGGTGCGGCACGCGAAGATCGCGACGCTGCTGCTGCCGGGCATCGGCACGATCCACGACCTGAAGGCCGCGTACGACGCCGGTGCTCGCGTGGTGCGCGTGGCGACGCACTGCACCGAGGCGGACATCTCGAAGCAGCACATCGAGACCGCGCGCGAGTTGGGCATGGACACGGTCGGGTTCCTGATGATGAGCCACATGACGACGCCGGAAAACCTCGCCGTAGAAGCGAAGAAAATGGAGAGCTTCGGCGCGACCTGCATCTACGTGGTGGACTCCGGGGGCGCAATGGTGATGGACGACATTCGCGCACGATTCCGTGCGCTCAAGGATATGCTGAAACCGGACACGCAGACTGGCATGCACGCCCACCACAACCTGTCGCTTGGCGTCGCGAACTCGATCGCGGCGGTCGAGGAGGGGTGCGATCGCATTGACGCATCGCTCGCAGGCATGGGGGCGGGTGCGGGCAACGCGCCGCTCGAAGTGTTTATCGCGGCGGCGCAACGACTCGGCTGGACCCACGGTACCGATTTGTTCACGCTGATGGACGCAGCCGACGACATCGTGCGTCCGCTGCAGGACCGCCCGGTGCGCGTGGATCGCGAGACACTCGCACTCGGCTATGCGGGCGTGTATTCGAGCTTCCTGCGTCATTCGGAGGTGGCGGCGCAAAAGTATGGCCTGAAGACCGTCGACATTCTCGTTGAACTCGGGAGGCGCCGCATGGTTGGCGGCCAGGAGGACATGATCGTCGACGTCGCGCTCGATCTTCAGCGCGCGCAGCCTCGGGGAGATCACCGCTAAGCGCCGTCGTTCAATATTTGCGAAAGCGCTGTTCGGCTTTCGTGTCTGTTCTACAAAGTTTTGGAGCGAAATACTTTTCGTAGTGCGAATTTGATGAGCTGGGAATCGGTTCATTTAGATCGTGAGTTCATTTATTGTCGGGCGCGATCCCGATCAAGGAGAGAAGCAATGGCTGCACTGACAGAAGCAGGAACAAGCAAGTTTGCGCGGATCAACGAGGGAGGGGTTGATCTGCAAGTTCACTACAACGACGCGGGAAATGGGGAGGCAGTCGTAATGATGCATGGCTCCGGTCCCGGCGCATCGGGTTGGAGCAACTTTCATCGCAATGTCGACGCGCTCGTGGACGAAGGTTATCGCGTGATCCTGCTCGATTCGCCGGGCTGGAACAAGAGCGACCCGATCGTCTGCACGAGCGGCTCGCGAGCCGACCTCAACGCAAAGGCGCTCAAGGGCTTGCTCGATGTGCTGGACATCCCGCGCGCACACGTCATTGGCAACTCGATGGGCGGCGTGAACGCGCTGTCGTTCGCACTGAACTATCCGAAGCGACTGGGGAAGATAGTGATCATGGGCGGCGGTGGAGTTGGCCCGAGCCTGTTTCAGCCGATGCCGCTCGAAGGCATCAAGCTTCTGTTTGGCGTCTACAAGGCGCCGACGATGGAGAACCTGCGCAAGATGCTCGACGTGTTCGTGTTCGATCCGTCCACGATCACCGAAGAGCTGATTTCGGGACGCTTTGCAAACATGATGGCGCACCGCGATCACCTCGAGAATTTCGTCAAGAGTCTGGAGGCTAACCC
>NZ_JBAUSA010000431.1:0-6884 GCF_049581465.1 Caballeronia sp.
GCGCGAGCGCGAGCGCACGCTGCTGCATGCGCTCCATCACGATTCGCTGACTGGCCTCGAAAACCTGACATCGCTGAAGACCGCGCTCGACGCGGCCCAGGCCGAAGCCCTCCATACGGAGACGCACGCGGCCTTGCTGCTGATCGATATCGATGGATATCAGCGCATCAACCGCGCGCTGGGCTATGACGCCGGCGACGACATGCTGCGCGAAACCGCACGACGCATCCAGCATGCCGCCGGCACCGGCGAGCGTGTGGCCCGCGTGGCGAGCGACATGTTTGCCGTCCTGCTCTCGACTGGCACGATGGAACAAGCGGCGGCAGCGGCCGAACACGTTGGCCGGCGCCTGTTGAGCGCGATTGCGCAGCCCTACCGGTATAGAGGGCAGCACACCCATTTGTCGGCGAGCATTGGTGCGGCGATTTTCCCGGATGCTGTCGAACACGCCAGCAGCAGCCTGATGCGCATGGCGGACCACGCGTTGTCGCAGGCGAAAACATCGGGCGGGAACATTGTCGTGTTCCATGTCCCCGACGACGATCCCCGCGACGCCGAACGCCTGAAGCTCGAAGCCGATCTCTATGAAGGCGTGCGCAACGGCGAGTTTTCGCTCCACTACCAGCCGATCACGCACAGCGTGGGCGGCGGCGTGACCGGCGTGGAAGCGCTGATCCGCTGGCAGCATCCGCTGCACGGACTGTTGCCGCCCACCACCTTCATCCCGCTCGCGGAATCCATCGGCTTGATCAACTATCTCGGCAACTGGGTGTTGAAAGCCGCGTGCATGCAACTCGTGCAGTGGGACCTGGACGGGATCACGATCGACTACCTGGCAGTGAACGTCTCGCCGCAACAATTCCGCGACAAGCGTTTCACGCAGAATGTGAAGGAAGCGCTGCAACTGACCGGCATCGATCCAACGCGCCTTGTGTTCGAAATCACCGAAAGCCTGCTGATGCACGATCCCGAGGAAGCCACGCGCCTGCTGGAAGCGCTGGCAGGGCTTGGGATCCGCTTTGCCATCGATGATTTCGGGACCGGCTATTCGAGCTTGTCTTACCTGCAACGCTTTCCTTTGTCGAAGCTGAAAATCGACCGGAGTTTCATCGAAAACCTGATTACTTCGCGCAATAACCGCGCGATCGTCACGGCGGTGGTGGGGCTTGCACAGTCGCTTGGGCTCGAACTGGTCGCGGAAGGCGTCGAAACGGAAGCCCAGCGCGACATGCTGGTCGAGATGGGCGTCGACCAGATTCAGGGCTGGCTGATCAGCAAAGCGCTTCCCGCGGCCGAACTTGCGCGTTGCTTCGAGAGCAAAACGCTCTTTCGCCACGCGTCTTTATGAGATACCTTCGCATAAATGTCAGCATTCAGGCGGTCCATTGCTAAATCCACGCGTATTCACCATCAAGCTTGTGCGTGATAACGCCGATAAAGGATTTATGCACATTTGCTCCGTGCATTACACTTCGACCCGAGTCGACGATTCAAGGCGTTCCGGCGTATTTCGCCTGAACGGGTAAGGTTTTCAAACCAAACGCATGGCAAGCAATTCCAAGGCCGAATTACTGGACAAGTTGTGGAAGCGCATGAGTGAGCGCGGGGATTTCCCCATGCTCTCGCAAGCGTTGCGCACCACTGTGTCCGCGATGAGCGACGACGACCTGGACTTCACTGCCCTCGTCCAGGTCGTTCTGTCGGACTTCGGCCTCACGCAGAAGGTCTTGCGGCTTGCCAACTCAGCGATGTACATCTCGTTCGGCGGCAACATCACGACCGTCACGCGCGCGTTGATGGTGCTTGGCATGGACGCGGTCGGCCATTTGGTCGTCGGCTTGAAGCTCGTGGACCATTTCCACCAGAGCGCGCCAAGACGTATCGATGCCAAGCTCGAACTCAACCGCACGCTGCTCTCCGGCGCGGTCGCCCGGCAAGTGACCGAATCGAGCGAATTCCGGGCGTCGGAGGAAGCAGTGGTTTGCACGCTGATGCGGCAGATCGGCAAACTGCTGGTCGCGTTTTATCTCGAAACCGAGTGGGACCAACTACGCCGCAAGGCGGCCGCAGAGGAAATCAGCGACAGCCTCGCGTGCGGCGCACTGCTTGGCGTGACGTTCGAGGAAATCGGCAATGAAGCGGCGGACCGCTGGCACTTGCCGCACACAATCCGCCAGGGCATGCAGACCAGCGATCCGCTCGCAACTCCCGACGGAAAAACGCCGCGCCATGTCCTCTGGTTGCAGGCGGTGACCAACTATTCCACCGAAGTCGCGGATGCGCTCACCGCGCTGAATGTTGACCAGACGCATCGCGAGACGGCGCTCAATGAGATCGCGCACCGCTATAGCCACGCGCTGTCCACTGACGCCTCCACCCTCGCCGCAATGAGTCTTGCGCTCGCGAACGAAGAAACCAGCGACGGCGTGATGCGCGAGATCGTCGAATTGCGAGCCGATGCCGACGCGATCGCGCGCGCGGGGGTATCGGCGGAAGCGCGGATCGGTGCAAGCCTGACGGACTTGCGCGCGATGCCGTCGAAGAACTCGCTCGGGCCTGTGCTTGCGCTGGCGTCTGAAGCGGTGCTCGCCGGGCTTTCGTTCTCGCGCACGGTGGTGTTCGTGCGCCAGGCCAACGAAGAATTCCAGGCACGCATTGGACTTGGACCGGGCGTCGAAGCCCTGTTGCCAGCGCTAACGTTTTCCACTGCTTTCCAGCCGGATGTGTTCCATCTGGCAATCGCAAATCCGGTGGGAATTTTTATTGAGAACGCGCGCGATCCGCGGATCGACGCGCGTTTGCCGAAGTGGTTCAAACCTTCTTTCGGCGATGCCCACGCGTTCGTGCTATTGCCGGTCAAAGCCAATGGCATCACGGTAGCCATGCTGTACGGCGACTGGACGGTGCAGCAGCACGTGCGCAAGATCACGCAGCCGGAAATGGCTGCGTTGAATGAGTTGATGCGCGAGTTGAGCCGGTTCTTTAAGAATGCGGACTGGAAGGAAGTGGAGTTGATTTGAGCGTGCCGGGAGTCGCGGACTCCGTCCACAAGATCGCCACCGCCTGATCCCCATATTCCACGATGTACCCGCCATGCTCCCGCTGCCACGCACTCGCGGCCAGCGCTCCCGCAAACCACACCTTCTCGTAGTCATTGAACGCGCCGGCGTCGAAGCGATAGCGATCGATGGCCGCAGGCGCCTGCGTATCGATAACCTGCTTGCACGCGTCCCAACTAGGATGACCGAGTTCGACAGCGAGCATGTTCAGCACATGTTTGAGCTGGACCTGCTCACGCACTGCATACAGGCCGGCCAGGGCTTCACTACGAGTGACGCCGGCCGCCAGCAATCGTCGCACAACGGGCAACGCTGTACTGGCGCTGTCGGCAAGCACAAGGCGAAGCAACCGGCGGGCGTGCCGTCGAAGAAAATCGGAATTCGGAACGGAAGAATTAAATACGGGACAGGATGTAGACCACATGACGTTTTTCCTTGTAACGCCGTTCTCGCTGCGGCTAAAGGTTCAACGTTGCGGTTTATCCAGAGGAAGCGATAACGCATGACAGGTGCTGTCGCTTTCGCGAGACCGGGCACCCTGCCGTGCCCGTCGCGCATTCTAGAACGAAGCGGGGCCTCTCGCCAAGCCCACGCTTTTGAAACGTTGTAAATCAATCAGAGACTCACAAGTCACGAATCCACTCGCGCCAGCGTGAATTTCCCGACCAGTTGCTTGAGCGCACGCGCCTGGTCATCGAGCGATTGCGCGGCGGCCGCTGCTTCCTCGACCAGCGCCGCATTCTGCTGTGTGCCGGCATCCATTTGCGTAACGGCGTGATTGATCTCTTCGATACCGCTGCTCTGCTCCGCCGACGCCGACGATATCTCGCCCATGATGTCCGTCACGCGCTTCACCGCTTTCACCACCTCGTCCATTGTCGTGCCCGCTTCGTGCGCAAACGTCGAGCCGTCGGCTACGCGCGCCACCGATGTACTGATCAAGCCCTTGATCTCTTTCGCCGCCGACGACGAACGTTGCGCGAGATTGCGCACCTCGCCTGCGACGACCGCGAAACCGCGCCCTTGCTCGCCCGCGCGCGCCGCCTCGACGGCCGCGTTCAGCGCCAGGATATTGGTCTGGAACGCAATCCCTTCGATTACGCCGATGATGTCGCCGATACTTTTCGCGCTCGCATTGATCTGCTGCATGGTTGCGACCACGCGGGCGACGACCACGCCGCCCTTCTCCGCGATGTCCGACGCGCTGTACGCAAGCGAACTGGCCTGCTTGGCGTTCTCGGCATTCTGGCGCACCGTCGACGTGAGTTGTTCCATGCTCGTTGCCGTCTTTTCGAGCGCGACCGCCTGCTGTTCCGTCCGATGCGACAAGTCGACATTGCCTTGCGAGATTTCGCCTGACGCAGACGCGATCGCCTCGGCACTCGCCGCGATTTCAGCGACAGTCACCGACAACCCCGACTGCATGCCCGACAATGCGTGGAGCATGCTGGCTTTATCGTGGCCAGAAATGTTGATGCGGTTCGACAAATCGCCCGATGCGATCCGGCTCGCGATTTCCTTTGCATAGGCCGGTTCACCGCCGAGCTGGTTCGCGAGTCGCCGCACGACCCATTCGCTCACCACGAACGCCAGCGCGATCAGGATGAGCGTAAGCGCCGCCAGCATCACGAACGATGCGTGGAAGATCGACGCGGCGTTGTCGATGGTCGCCTTCGCCGCCGCGCCGCGCTCCTCGATCAGCGTGTTGACGAGTTTTTCCAGCTTGCCTGTCGCCACCAGCAGCGAGACATCGCTAATACCGACCTGCCAGTTCATCTGCTGCAAGTCGAGCGACTGTGCCTTCACCAACGTAACGAACGCACGCAAGTCAACGCTCCAGGTACCCACCGCCGTCCCGAGGCGCTTCAACCCACCGGACGGGTCCGCATAGTTTTGCAGATTGCTTTGCTCGCGGGCGATATCGGCGAGTGCGTGTTCTATGTCCGCGCCCAGCTCGTCGCGTTCCTTGGCGGTCGTTGCCGTGAGCAACATCTTCTGCGAGCGGCTTGCGCGCAACAGGTCGCTACGCAGTTCCTCGGCGGCGCGGCTTGCGACATACCCCTCGCGGTAGATCGATGCCGTCGAACCGTTGAGCCGGCTGATTTGCGTGAGCGCGATCACGCCGACCGCCAGCGTCCCGATCAAAAGGACTGCGAACGCGAGCCGCAACGACGCCTTGACCGACAACCCGCGGCCGCTCGTTCTGGCGGAAAGACTACCGGGCATTGTTGTGGGAATGAAACCCGCGCCGCGATGAGTGCCCAGCGAAAACATTTTCATCGATCAGATTCCCTGTTTAATTGACGATGCGCCCTAAAGGTTCAGTGCGAACCCGGGCGGGCGCATGCCTGCATCAATGGTCTACGGCGGGTGAAGCACCGATCTTTAGCAGAGATTATTCAGCAAACGTTTCAATAGTTGGGAAATTACTGTCCGCTTCGCGACAAATATTGGCCGGACAATGCGCACAGGACACCTTAAAATTGGTAAGAGGTGACACTCGGCAATCACGCAGGGTGACCGCAAAAAGAGACTTCCCGGCCCATCATGCAGACCAGCATCGACAAAGGCGCGCTCGGCGCCGCTCCGGCATTGAGTCCGGTTGTTCCTCGGACGATATTTTCCGTATTGGGCGCGATCAGTTTTGCGCATTTGCTCAACGACATGATCCAGTCGCTGATCCTCGCTATCTACCCGATGTTCAAGGCCGAGTTTTCATTATCGTTCGGGCAGATCGGCTTGATTACGCTGACGTACCAGATTACGGCGTCGCTATTGCAGCCCCTGGTCGGGCTTTATACCGACAAGCATCCCAAGCCGTATTCGTTGCCGGTCGGAATGGGCTTCACGCTGTGCGGCCTGTTGTTAATGTCGATGGCTGGAAGTTTTCCGGTATTGCTCGTGGCAGCAGCGCTTGTCGGATGCGGATCGTCGATATTCCATCCTGAATCGTCGCGGGTGGCGCGCATGGCGTCGGGCGGCCGGCATGGCCTCGCGCAGTCGGTGTTTCAGGTTGGCGGCAATGCAGGCAGCTCGCTTGGACCGTTACTCGCCGCGTTAGTCGTGATGCCGAATGGACAGCGCAGCATTGCGTGGTTTTCGGCCGCGGCTTTGCTCGCCATCATCGTGTTGGCGAATATCGGTCGCTGGTATCAGCGGCATCCTGCGGTGAAAAAGTCCCGGGGTGCAGGCGCGGTATCCACGTTGCCGCGCAATAAGGTGATGATGGCCATGGCCGTGTTGATGCTGCTGGTCTTCTCGAAGTATTTTTATTTGGCGAGCATCAGCAGTTACTTCACGTTTTATCTGATCAGCAAATTCCATTTGCCCGTCGAAACCGCTCAAGTCCATTTGTTCTGGTTCCTGGCAGCAGTCGCAGTAGGCACCATCGTTGGGGGGCCTGTCGGCGACAAGATTGGTCGCAAGGTCGTGATCTGGGTATCCATACTTGGTGTTGCACCCTTCACATTGATGTTGCCGTACGCAAATTTGTTCTGGACGGGTGTTTTATCCGTTGTGATCGGCTTGATCTTGGCGTCGGCGTTCTCAGCGATCCTCGTTTACGCGACCGAACTGATTCCCGGCAAGGTCGGGATGGTGGCGGGACTATTCTTTGGCCTGGCTTTCGGCATGGGCGGCATTGGCGCGGCGGTCCTTGGCCATCTGGCTGACGCGACGAGTATCGATTATGTCTATAAAGTTTGTTCGTTCCTGCCATTGATCGGAGTGCTGACGATCTTGCTGCCCAAAACCGGCGAAAGCCGAAAAACGGCCAAGGCGTAAGTCCACGCGACCAAGCAAACAGGAGCAAAACAGGCATTCGAC
>NZ_JBAUSA010000432.1:0-2554 GCF_049581465.1 Caballeronia sp.
TCGTGAGGCCGAGCACGATAAATCGACGCTCGATACACCATGAGACCCAGCCGCGCAGCCGGCCATAAAACTTCGTGTCGTAGATGTCGTGTTCGTGATCGTCCGCGTGATGCGCCTCTTTCTTGCGTTCGGGCAACAGGCGATAGCCGAGCAGCGGGATCAGCACGACCGCGGCGAACCACGAAGCGATCAGCGCAATCGCCGACACCTCGAAAATGGAGCGCGTGTATTCACCCGTCGACGACTTGGCGAGCGCGATCGGCAGGAAGCCGGCCGTGGTCACGAGCGTGCCGGTGAGCATCGGAAACGCGGTGCTGGTGTACGCGTAAGCCGCCGCACGGGAGCGGTCCCAGCCTTGCTCCAGCTTCACCGCCATCATTTCCACGGCGATGATCGCGTCGTCCACCAGCAGTCCCAGCGCGAGAATCAGCGTGCCGAGCGACACCTTGTGCAGGCCGATATCGAAGAGGTACATGAATAGCGCGGTCACCGCGAGCACGACGGGAATCGAAATCACGACCACCATGCCGGTGCGCACGCCGAGCGACACGAGGCTCACGATCAGCACGATGATCACGGCTTCGGCGACGGCTTCAAGGAAATCGTCCACCGACTTCGATACCGCGTGCGGCATGCTCGACACTTCGTTGAGCACGAGTCCGGCCGGAAGGGTCGCGCGTAGTTTGGCGGCCGTGGCGTCCAGGTCGCGCCCGAGATGGACCACGTCCTGGCCCGGTTGCATGGTGATGCCGATACCGAGCACCGGCTTGTCGCCCGAGCGCATCTGCGTGGTGGGTGGATCGACAAAACCCCGCCGGATGGTCGCTATGTCGCCGAGACGGAACGACCGGCCGTTCACGCGGATCAGCGTGTCGGCCAGTGCCTTCATGTCGTTGATCTGGCCGCTCGGACGCACGAAGATGCGGTCGTTCGGCGTGTTCAGCGTGCCCGCTGGCGAGATGGCGTTTTGTCCATCAATTGCCTGTGCGATCTGTTGCGGAGAAATGCCGAGGCGCGTGAGTTGCGTGTTCGCGATTTCTACATAGACGCGTTGTTCCTGATCGCCAAAGTAATCGACCTTCGCGACACCCGGCACGCGCAGCAAGACCGTGCGCAGCGAGTCGGCGTAATCGCGGAGTTGCGCAGGCGAATAACCGTCGCCTTCTAGCGTGTAGATGTTGGTGTAGACATCGCCGAATTCATCGTTGAAGAAGGGCCCCTGAACGCCCTTTGGCAGCGTGTAGGCGATATCGCCGACTTTCTTGCGGACCTGATACCACTCTTCCGGCACGTCCTTGACGGGCGCGCTATCTTTCATCGAGAAAAACAGCAGCGATTCGCCGGGGCGCGAATAGCTCCGCAAAAAGTCCGTGGACGGCGTTTCCTGCAGTTTTCTCGCGATGCGGTCCGTCACCTGTTCCTGTACCTGCCGCGCGGTCGCGCCGGGCCAGTAGGTCTGGATGACCATCACGCGAAACGTGAACGGCGGATCCTCGGATTGCGCAAGCCGCGTGTAGGCAAGCACGCCGAAGATAGTCGCCATCGCGATCAGGAACACCACCAGCGCCTGATGGCGCAACGCCCATGCAGAGAGGTTGAAGCTGCCTTCTTCGTGACGATAGTCGATGGGTGCGGCGTTGCCCTCGTCCGGCTTCCCATCGTGCGTTTGATCGCTCATGACGCAAAGTCTTCCGGGTGCAACGGCGCCACCACGCGGACTTTCTCGCCGGCGGATAAGGTATGTACGCCTTGCCAGACCACGCGCTCGCCGCTTGCAAGCCCTTGAGAAATGGTCACGGTGCGCTCGCCGTATCGGGAGACTTGCACGCGACGCAATTCGAGTGCATCGCCGGCTTTCACGACCCAGACCGCAGGCAGGTTGCCGTCGTGGAAGAGTGCGGTGGACGGTAGCGTGAACGCTTGTTGCGACGACACGCTCAATGCCGCCGGAGCCGCCTGGGGGAACGCCACGTCCGCGGTCATGCCGAGCCGCACCTGGGAAGTCGGCGCCTCGAGCGTCAGTTTCACGCGATACGTCCGGCTCTGCGCGTCCGCAGCGGGGGACACTTCGCGCACGCGTGCTGCGAACGGCTTGCCGGGGATGGCGGCAAGGGTCACGATCGCCTGCTGACCGACTACGAGCGATGCTAGCGCGCCTTCGGGCACGTCGGAAACCACGTCGGTCTCGCCGCTCCACGCGAGGGTATAAACCGCTTGCCCCACCGATACGTTCTGCCCGGTATCGGCCTGTTCCGCCGTGATGACGCCGGCTTTATCGGCGATAAGCGTGGTGTATTTGAGCTGATCGCCCGACAACGCCGCTTGCGCCTGCGCCTGATTGCGCTGCGCAAGCGCTGCGGCATAGGCGTTCTCGGTCTGTTCAAGCTGCGCGCGTGCAATCAGGTTTTCCTTCGCCTGCGCGCGGTCCCGCGTCAATTGCTGTTCGGCGTATTCGAGTTGATGCTGGGCGGCGGATAGCTGGGCGTTTGCGGCAGCGGCGTTCTTGGCGTTATCGGCGGGATCGAGTTTCGCCACGACCTGCCCGGCCTTGACC
>NZ_JBAUSA010000433.1:0-5089 GCF_049581465.1 Caballeronia sp.
TCTGCCTGCCAGCGCTCCCACGCCTCTTCCTCCGCCGCGAGACGGCGCAGCGCTACGCCGATCACACCCCAGAGAACGATGCAGGGCGCGAACATCGAGAGCATCAGGACGGCCACGTGGCGGTACCAGGCGGCCCAGATGGTCGCGACCGGGTATCCGCTCGATACATACACGGGATAGCTCCCCACGCGCCGATACGCGACGATTCTCATTTCGTTGTCGACCGCCGACCTCATCTCCAAGACGCCGCTGCGACTGCCGCTGACGTACGCCCGGCGCAGGGCCGACGCGGGCGCGAGTTCCATCCGGTCGGGCGGGCGCGGCGGATACCAGGCGAGTACGGCGCCGTCCGAGCGCGTCAAGCCGAGCGAGACCGTCGAGTCTTCGCCGAGGAACTCACGATAAAACGTTCCGAAATAGGCCGGACGCAATGCGATCGAGACAATTCCGCTAAAGCGGCCATCGAGCGTCTTGCGCGGTTCGGCGGTGTGGAACACGCTTTCGCCACCGACATGCCCCGTCATCACGCGCGACACCTGTTCGAGCATCGGGTTGTCGCGGAGACCGATGAAGTCGGCGCGATCGGCAATCGACAAATTCGGTGCGGGGAACAGCCGGCTGGTCGCCACAAGCCGGCCGTCAACCCCGAAAATGCTGACCGATGCCACCTGCGGATAGCCCCCGCCCATCATTTTTAGCTTTTCGTGAATGTTGGCTTCATAGCGACGCAACGTGGCGTCATCCTCGCCCTCGATCAGGTCGAGCACCCGCGCGTTGAGCGTCTGGCTCAAATCGAAAACCTTCAGCGCGTGCTCTTCGGCGACGCGGGCGTTCCGGGCGGCCATATCGGCGGCGTCGGCTTCACGCGCTTTCAGATCAGTGAACGACATGACCACGACGTACAGGCACGGCAACACGATAGCCGCGACCAGCAAGCCCCGCAGCGTGACGCGCTGGGCGGCGAAGTTGCGCTCCGGGACAGGCGGACAGGGCGTATTGCTTTGCCAGTGGTCGGCGCCAGAGTCGTCTTGATGCGGCGTCATGACTGAATGTCATCCGGGTGAGGTTTGGCCGAGCGCTGTGCCATCCGGCCGTTGCGCAAAGCTCTCGCACGAGGACCATGACGTGCAATAACAGGCACGACTATCGATGTAAAGTCGCGTTCAAGCTGTCGCGGCCGGTGTCGTAATATGCACCAAGTCGCGGGCGATTGCTTGTTAGAAGAAGGGTTTTTACCGACCCACGCGGGATATTGTAAGCGTATGATTCGCGGCGCCTTCGATTGTCTTAAATGAATACCTGGAACAATGTGGGCGGAGTTACCGACTTCCGTAACGTGGTTTCGTAATTGTTGCCGGCGCGATCGCGCTTCTTGATTATCATCAAGGTAATACACCCGTCATGCTTTCAAGTTCACGCGAATGGGCACATGCTCCTGTCGGCGCGAGCGCGAGACCTCGTTCATGCGCAGGGCCAGCCAATAGAAATGCGATTAAAACGTTTGCGTGGGCAAATCAGAATAAATCGTCTAAATTTTTTTCGGCTTCTAATGAGGACATTATCAACCGCTATTGCTGCACGTAATCGTTTGCGTATGCCTTTTTAAGTAAGAGCGCGTGGTGGATCATCAATCCCGCATTGAAGTCGGGTAAAGATTGATGCGGGTATGTCGTTAACTAGCGAATGACACGGTAACGACGCACCCGCAGTTTCCCAATCGACGCGTCCGATAAAACCTTATCCGAAACAGCTCATGGCCCTGCCGATTGTTATAGCCGACGACTCCCTCCTCGCACGCAAGGTACTGACGCGCGCGTTGCCTGAGGACTGGGACGTCGACATTGCGTATGCGACCAACGGCCATGAGGCGCTGGAGCATTATCGGGCGGGGCGCGCGGCGGTGATGTTCCTCGACCTCACCATGCCCGACATGACCGGCTATCAAGTGCTCGACGCGCTTCAGCACGAAGACCTGAACGTCTTCGTGATCGTGGTGTCGGCCGACGTGCAGCCGCTCGCCCAGGAGCGCGTGCGCGCGCTCGGCGCGGCTGCGTTCCTTGCAAAACCGGTGACGCCCGAGGCGTTGCTGCCTGTCCTGAAGGAGTATGGCCTCTATGTCTGAGCCTACATTGGGTGCTTCGCCTGGGCTCGCGCTCAGTGAGGACCAGCGCGACGCGCTTCAGGAAGTCGCGAACATGGCGATGGGGCAGGCCGCCACGCGGCTCTCGAAGCTACTGGGCACGTTCATCGAATTGTCGGTGCCTCGCGTGATGGTGGTCGACGTGAAGCAGGCGTCGGAGACGTTGCGCACGATGACCGGCATCACCGACACCGTCACCGCCGTGCGGCAAGGTTTTCGCTCGGACATCAAGGGCGAGGCGATCGTGCTGTGCCGCAGCAGCAGCGTGACGCAGCTATGCACGCTGGTCGACGATCCGTACACGAAGTCGTCGTACGAGGCCGCCAGTCAGACCGAACTCGTCTTCGATGTCGCGACCGTCCTGATGGGCGCATGCGTTTCCTGCATCCTGGACAGTCTCGGCCGCGCGCCGATCTTCTCGCCGCCGGGCATGCTCGGGGTGGACATGGCGCTTGAAGACGTCTTCCACCCGGCATCGATCGCGTGGAAAACGGCGCTGCTGCTGGAAGTGAATTTCGCGCTCGAAGACCACAGCTTTCGTGCGCACCTTGTCATGTTGATGGCCGAAGACTCGTTCCTGCATCTGAACGAGGCGCTTGACACGCTGTTGTCGAGCCTATGAAGGAGATGCAGCACGTCCTGAGCGAACTGGTCATCGAGCGCGTTGGCTTCGGTATTTTCGTGCTCGATCGTGACCTGAACGTGGTCATGTGGAACCGGTTCATGCAGGATCACAGCGGCAAGACGGCGGAGCAGGTGATCGGCAAGCCGATCTTCGTCAGCTTCCCCGAACTGCCGCGCGCGTGGCTGACCCGCAAGGTCGAGAGCGTGTTCCAGCTCGGCAGCTTTGCGTTCAGTTCGTGGGAACAGCGACCGTATCTCTTCAAGTTCGATCACGACCGGCCGATCACGGGCGGCGTCGACTACATGCAACAGGATTGCACCTTCATGCCGCTTACGCGCGAGCGTGAGGTGATGGCGGTGTGCGTCACGATTTCCGATGTCACGCATGCGAGCATGATGCAGCGCTCCCGCGACGACGCTGTGACCCAACTCCAGCAGTTCGCCGATCGCGACGGCCTGACGGGTATTGCCAACCGGCGATATTTCGAGCTGCGTCTGCGCGACGAATTCGCGCGCTGGCAACGCTACGGCGGCGAGATGTCGATGCTCCTGTTCGACCTCGACCACTTCAAGGCCATCAACGATAAATTCGGCCATCTGGTCGGCGACACTGTGCTGCGCGTGATGGCTGAACGCGTCGCGAAGGCCGTGCGCGCGCAGGATTTGTTCGGTCGTTTCGGCGGTGAGGAATTCGTGTTGCTGCTGCCATGCACGGCGCTCGCGGAAGCCATGGTCGTGGCGGAAAAAGTGCGCATCGCGATCTGCCAGACGCCTATTGACGTGAACGGCACGCCCGTGCCGGTATCCGCGAGCGTGGGTGGAGCGTCGGCCCGACTCGACATCACCTCTTCGTATGAAGCGCTTATTAACGAAGCGGATGCCGCGTTGTATACGGCCAAACGGCAAGGCCGTAATCGGTCGGTGGGATTCGCCTAGAGGGCGCCACCGACATCATCCCCCGCAAACATTGATATAATTTTTGCCGCTTCCGGCATGGCTTGACCGCCATCCGAAGCCGGTTCGCGCCGCGTTTGGCTGGGCTTCAGTTGTTTTCGCGAAGCCGCCCACGCCCGGCGCCCGATTCAATCCTGCCCTTGGGGGCGCCACAGCGGAGTTCGTCTTGGCCGTTTCCAACCTGATCGCTGAAGATCCTGTCCCCGACGCCGCGAAAGTGACGTCGGGTAGCTCGTTCTATCTCGCCATGCGCATCCTGCCGGCCGAGCAGCGTGACGCGATGTACCAGATCTACGCTTTTTGCCGCGCGGTGGACGATATAGCCGACGGTGACCTGCCACGCGGCGAACGTGCTGGCGCGCTCGAGCAATGGCGCACTGAGATCGACGCCTGCTACGCCGGCAAGCCACGCGAGGGACTCGTAGCACTCACGCAGAACATCACCGCGTTTCACCTCTCGCGCGATGATTTTTACGCCGTGATCGACGGCATGGCGATGGACGCAGCCGCCGATATCATCGCGCCCGACGAAACCACGCTCGACCTGTATTGCGACCGCGTGGCGAGCGCGGTCGGACGGCTATCGGTGAGGATATTCGGGATGCAGGAAGACGCGGGAAGACGCCTCGCGCACCACCTCGGCCGCGCGCTGCAATTGACCAACATCCTGCGCGACATTGACGAAGACGCGGGTATCGGGCGCGTGTACCTGCCGCGCGAATTGTTGTCGCAGCAAGGCATTTCAAGCACCGACGTCAACTCGATCGTCAACGACGCGCGCTTGCCGCGAGTCTGCCTGACGCTCGCCGAGCGGGCTCGCGCGCACTACGAACAGTCGGACGCCATCATGGCCGCTGCGCCGCGTGCGCAGACGCGTGCCCCGCGCATCATGTCGGGCGCGTATCGCACGATTCTCGAAGCTAATCTCAAGCGTGGCTTCGACCTGCCGCGCAGCCGCGTCCGAACGCCGCGTTCGCGGTTGCTGTGGATCGTCGCGCGAAACATCTTCTGATGTCGCGTCTCGTTCATGTCATCGGCGCGGGGCTTTCCGGCCTTGCCGCAGCGGTCCAGTTGCAGCGCCGGGGTGCAAGAGTGGTGCTGCACGAAGCCGCGCCGCATGCAGGCGGGCGCTGCCGTTCGTACTTCGACATCAAGCTGAACGCGACCATCGATAACGGCAACCATCTGGTGCTCTCGGGCAATCACGCCACGCTCGCCTATGCCAAGGCGATCGGTGCGGGCGACGAACTGGTTGGCCCGACACAGCCCGAGTTCCCGTTCATGGACCTGCGCAGCGGCGCGCGCTGGATGGTGAAACTCTCGCCGGGCCGCGTGCCGGGGTGGATCTTCGATAGCGCCGCACGCGTGCCC
>NZ_JBAUSA010000434.1:0-2382 GCF_049581465.1 Caballeronia sp.
CAGGCCGCGCGTGCCGTATGTGCTTTATGCTGCAAGGCTAGGCCTTATCCAGGAAAACCCATCGCATGTCCAAGTCCCCTGTTCTGCTGGAAATATGTGCCGGTTCTGTCACCTCGTGCCTGGCGGCGCAAGAAGGCGGCGCGGGCCGTGTCGAGTTTTGCGACAACCTGCTGGAAGGCGGCACCACGCCGTCCTATGGCGCCATCGCCAGCGCGCGGGACAAGCTGTCGATACCGCTAAACGTGATCATCCGTCCCCGCGGCGGCGACTTCCTGTATTCCGACGTCGAATTCGACGTGATGGAGCGCGACGTCGTAGCCTGCAAAAAGCTGGGTGTCGATGGTGTGGTGATCGGACTGCTCACCGCCGACGGCGATATCGACGTGCGCCGTACCCAACGACTGGTCGAACTGGCCGCGCCCATACCCGTCACCTTCCACCGCGCGTTTGACGTAGCGCGCGATCCGTTCAAGGCGCTGGAAGACATTATCGACGCAGGCTGCAACCGTCTCCTCACCTCCGGCCAGGAAGCCAGCGCACCCGAAGGCGCCGCGTTGATCGGCAAATTGCGCGTGGCCGCGGGGGAGCGGCTCGTGGTCATGCCGGGGGCAGGCGTGCGGCTTGACAATATTGCGCAATTGATCGCCGAAACCGGCTGCGTCGAATATCACACCTCGGGTCGCGCGCCGTTTGCCAGCGGCATGCACTACAGAAATGAACGCGTAAAGATGGGCGGACCGGGACAGGACGAATATGCAATTGTCGAGACCTCGGCTGACCTCGTGAAACAGATCATTACCACGGCGAATACAGGCTGGGAACGCCTGCACCACGCTTAGAACGGCTTGATAACAACCAAAAGCGTCGCCCCGAGCAACCCGAGGACCGGCAACTCGTTGAACATGCGATACCACTTGTCCGAGCGCGTATTCTCGCCGCGCTCGAACCGACCCAGCAGAACGCCGCAATACGCGTGATAAACGATGATCAGGCCGACAATGCCGAGCTTCGCGTGCATCCAGCCCTGGCCTCGACCAATGCCAACCACCAGCAACAGCCACAAGCCACACGCCAACGCCGGCACGGCGATGAACGTCATGAAGCGAAACAGCTTGCGCGCCATCTTCAGCAAGCGGCCAATGGCCGCGGGCTCGGTTTCCATCGCGAGATTGACGAAGATGCGCGGCAGGTAGAACAGGCCGGCGAACCACGAAGCGACTAATACTATGTGCAGCGATTTGATCCAGAGCATCGTGGTTTTCTTCTCGCTTTATTGGCGCCGATTATTGGCGCGTCTCGCCGTGGCCTAACACGACGTATTTCATCGATGTCAAACCATCCAGGCCGACCGGACCACGCGCGTGCAGTTTGTCGTTTGAAATGCCGATCTCCGCGCCAAGGCCGAATTCGAAACCATCGGCGAAACGCGTCGATGCGTTGACCATCACGCTCGCCGAATCGACTTCGCGAAGGAAGCGCATGGCGCGGTCGTGGTCCTCGGTGACAATGGCGTCGGTGTGATTCGAGCTGTACGTGTTGATGTGTTCGATGGCTTCGTCCAGGTCGTTCACCACCTTGATCGACAAGATGGGCGCGAGGTACTCGGTGCTCCAGTCGGCTTCGGTCGCATCGTTAAGGAGACCGTCGTATCCGGTTTCCTGCAGTACGGCGCGCGCAGCCGCGTCCACCCGCAACTCCACGTCCTTTGCCCTGAACGCCTTCGCCAGCGACGGCAGCGCCTGCGCCGCGATGCCCTTTGCGACCAGCAGCGTTTCCATGGTATTGCACGTTCCGTATCGATGCGTTTTGGCGTTGTCGCACACGTTGAGCGCTTTCGCCAGATCCGCGCGGTCGTCCACATAGACGTGGCAGATGCCGTCCAGGTGCTTGATCATGGGCACGCGCGCTTCTTCCATCAGGCGCGCGATCAGGCTCTTGCCGCCTCGCGGTACGATCACATCGACGTATTCGGTCATGGTGATCAGCTTGCCCACCGCCGCGCGATCTGCTGTCGCCACGACCTGCACCGCGTCCTGCGGCAAGCCGGCCGCGTCCAACCCTTCAGCGATCAGTTTCGCGAGCGCCGAGTTGCATTCAAGCGCCTCGGAACCGCCGCGCAGAATGGCCGCGTTGCCGGATTTGAGACAGAGTGCTGCGGCGTCGATCGTCACGTTCGGCCGCGATTCGTAGATGATCCCGATCACGCCCAGCGGTACACGCATCTGGCCCACCTGAATGCCGCTCGGACGAAACTTGAGACCGCTGATTTCGCCGATGGGGTCCGCCAGCGAAGCGACCTGCCGCAAGCCTTCGACCATCGTGTTCAAGGCTTTATCGGACAGCGTCAGGCGGTCAATGAACGCGGCATCGTGGCCTTTGTCG
>NZ_JBAUSA010000435.1:0-2167 GCF_049581465.1 Caballeronia sp.
CCTGAACCGTATGAGCATCAACATGCAGCGCTTCGGTCAGTCGACGTTCGGCCAGGAAGACATGGGTTCCGTGAACTCCTGGTTCGACAAGCAATTGAAGACGATTGAGGAATATACAGACGAGCAACTGCGCGTGGCTGAGGGCTTTCGCATAAAAAGCGAGCGGGAACTGCGCGAGCGGGGCGATTTCGTTTTTGAACCAACTATCCCTTTGCCATCCCTCAATATCGAAGTCGAGGCTTACTCGCGCTTCTCGATGCGTATTTTGACCACCATGATGAAATTCGACAGGGCTATGGACCAGTTCGATTTTATGGTTTGGAACGGCATTCGCGACCAATCGGACGTTGACGAAGAAGTTGTGCGGTTCCTAAAAAAGGTGAATCCGCTGGGAGTGCGGGGCTACATGACACATTTAAAGCTTATGACCACCGTGCGCGGTCGATAGGAGCTAGACGACGCATGCTGGACGAACTAAATCCTCAACAGCGGGAAGTCGCCCAGTTGCGTCAAAACTGCGTGGCAATCGCGTGCCCGGGTGCTGGAAAAACCAAGACAATCGCGACGAAGGCAGCGATGCTCCTTCAAGAGGATTCAGCAATAGTCGGCGCCGTTACCTTTTCCAAGGAAGCGGCGATCGAGCTTCGCGAGCGTATCTTGGGGGCAGCCGGCAAGACGGTACAAAAGCGCCTAATCGCAGGAACATTTCACTCGCTCGCGTACAAGCAGCTGCTTCGGCCTGGCGCGAAACGCATCGATATCGCATCGGACGGTGACAGGCTGGGCTTACTGATTCGTGTCATGCAAGACCTGGGCATAAGCGGCAAGGCGGAAGAGGTAATCCCTACGATCGAAAAGATCAAAACGAACTTTGGCCGCTTCGATCCAGAGTCGGACGACGGTCGCCTCTATCAAGCATATCAAGATGCGCTCGGGCGGAACGGGAAGATCGACTTTCAGGACATGTTGCGCCTGGCAGTTGCAGGCATGGAGTCGGGCACCATTCTCCCGTATCCCTTCAAATATCTTCTCGTCGACGAATTCCAGGACACCGATCCGCTTCAGTATCGTTGGATCGAGCTGCACGCGAAAGCAGGGTCAGTGATTACTGTCGTTGGCGACGATGATCAAAGCATTTACGCCTTTCGTTCAGCGCTTGGGTATCGTGGTATGGAGTCGTTCATTGAGGAATTCGGCGCGAAGCCGGTAATCCTCGGGAGTAACTATCGGTGCCGCTCGGAAATTCTGGCTGCAGCGGACCGGGTGATCTGTAACAACGTGGACCGAATACAAAAGATCTTGCGGGCAGAGAAAGGCCCGGGTGGTCGCGTCGTTACTTCCCGCCACGAGGATGAATACGCTGAAGCGGTGGCCGCCGTCGAACTGCTCGGTCCGCTTTTGACCGCTGGTCGGTCATGCGCAATTCTCGCACGTACCAATAGAAACCTCGACCCGATTGAGGCTGTGTGTCGTTCGCACGGAATAAAGTATTTTCGAGCATCCGGTAGCTCAGTTCTAAGCCGCCCGGAGGGCGCGTTGATGTGTGACCTGCTCGAACTGGTCGAACGCGTGAAGGAGACGGGCCTTGACGCGGTCCTCGCGCATTCCGGCATGCACCGCGATAACTTGACCGCGCTCCACGCGAGCATGGGTACCAAGCTGCAAATGAAGGGCAAAACCGAGCTCGTCGAAATGGGAATGGATGATGAGACCGCCACGAACTACCGCGAGTTCATGAAGCGTCTTGCTGAATGGCAAGGTCTGTGCGACAGAAAGTTCTACTCGTTGACGCTAACGGGGGTCTACGAATGGATGATGAAGTACGCAAGGAAGGAAGCGGCCCAGCGGACGATCCAAGCTACGTACGACGTTCTATCTCGCCTTAATGGATCATTCTTTGATCGACTGGGGTTTCTCCAGAAGGACAACAACCAAGCGGCACCGGATGCCTTGATTCTTACTACCATGCACAGTTCGAAGGGGCTCGAATGGGATCACGTCTGGATCGCTCGGGCGGAGGAAACGGTCGTGCCTGATGAGAAAAGCACAGAATCTGAGGAGCGACGGCTCTTCTATGTGGCGATGACCCGCGCCCGTGAGTCGTTGATGATTTCGGGGACGAAGAAGAATTTCGCATCGCGTTTTTCCGTCGAGGCGAAGGTCGCTT
>NZ_JBAUSA010000436.1:0-7328 GCF_049581465.1 Caballeronia sp.
TGCATCAGGCGCGCCGCGTCGGCTTGCGCCTGACTCCACGCATCCCAGCCCGTCTTGTCGCCGGTGACAGGCACCATCGCGATGCAGTCCACAGGGCAGGGCGGCACGCATAGGTCGCACCCTGTGCAGAGTTCGGGGATGATCGTGTGCATCTGCTTTGCCGCACCGACGATAGCGTCCACCGGACACGCCTGCATGCACAGCGTGCAGCCGATGCACAAGTTTTCGTCGATGATCGCAAGCGGCCTTGGCCGTTCCACGCCGTTATCCGGATTGAGTGGAATCACTGGCCGGCCGAGCAGGCGCGCAAGCCGCGCCACGCCTTCCTGGCCGCCTGGAGGGCACTGGTTGTAGTTCGCGTCTCCCGCCGCGATGGCTTCGGCATAGGGCCGGCATGCAGGATAGCCGCATTTCGTGCATTGCGTCTGGGGCAGCAGGTCTTCGATCTGATCCGCGAGGGTTTTGGGGGAAATTGCAGTCACAGTCACGGCTTGGGGCACGCGGTGGACGCGCCCCGTTGTAGCGCAGTCAAGCGTGCACTAAAACGGGACGAGACCCTCCGGCGCTGTTCGATGAACGCCTCCGGCTGCATGGCAAGCCGGTGGGACGTCCAGACATGCCGGACAAGCAATTCGCTTGGAGCCTCGCGATTGATATCCGGCGACGACACGTCAGGGGGAATAAGCGCCGATCCCAGCGCTCATTTTGACGCCTTGTTCTTGCGCGCACCTTAACGATGCGCGCTAGCGAGCATTATGGCCGAATTTCCGACACTTCCCCACCAATCCCAATTGCAAACGGGACTGTGATGTGCACATAATTAAAACGCTTACGATTGACGGTAGAACGGTAAATCCCAATCACTTTGGCGCGACGGATCCACGGCATGCTTCCAATGGGCACGGACGTTATGACGTAATCCGGAGAACGCGTTTTGTCGATCACAAAGCCACCATGAACCAGCCAAAAATCAAAAGAGATCCAGAGGGCACGCGACGTCGCATCCTGCTCGCCGCCGCGGAGGAGTTCGCGGCTGGCGGCCTGTTCGGGGCGCGTGTCGACCAGATTGCTCGCCGCGCCGAAACGAACGAGCGAATGCTCTACTACTATTTCGGCAGCAAGGAGCAACTGTTCACGGCTGTCCTGGAGCATGCGTTCTGCGCGCTCACGGAAGCCGAGAAAACGCTCGATCTGGACGGCGTCGCGCCGGTCGAAGCCATCACGCAACTCGCGCACTTCATTTGGGATTACTATCGTGAGCATCCCGAACTCTTGCGTTTGATCAATAACGAAAACCTGCACGAGGCGCGATATATAAAGGGCTCCACGCGCGTGCGCGAATTGATCTCGCCGATCGTCGCCACGCTCACCAAGATCCTCGAACGAGGCCAGCATGCTGGCTTGTTCCGCAACAGCGTGGATCCATTGCGTTTTTATGTGACGCTATCCGGGCTGGGGTATTACATTGTGTCGAATCGATTTACGCTCGAAGCGGCCTTCGGGCTGGACTTCAGTTGCGAGGCCGAACGCGCGGAAATCGTCAGGATGCATACGGAATTGCTGCTTGCGTACTTGATGCGGCGCTAAATTTTTTTGTTGCCGCAACAACGCGTTACGATCTTCAGCACGAAAAAAATGCGCCGCGTAAAACGCGGCGCATTTTGTCATGCGAACCAATTTTCGAGCGTCAGTTCAAGTGTGCAATCAAGCTGGAACGGCTTCTTTCTTCGGCGCTTTGTCGTGTTCAAGGATGAACGCGCGCAGTTCCGGATAAACCATCGTACGCCAGCGACGCCCTGAGAAAATGCCGTAGTGCCCGGCCTTCTCGGCGAGGTAGTGACGCTTTTGCTTCGTCGAAAGACCGCTGCAAAGATCGTGCGCCGCGCGCGTCTGGCCGCTGCCGGAAATGTCGTCGAGCTCGCCTTCGATGGTTAGCAGCGCCGTGTTCTGGATGTCTTGTGGTCGCACGCGCTCACCGTGCACGTCCCACGTTCCTTCAGCCAGACGGAATTCCTGGAACACGATACGAATGGTGTCCAGGTAATAGTCGGCGTCCATATCGAGCACGGCGTTGTATTCGTCGTAGAAGCGGCGATGTTGGTCCGCATCTTCGTCGTCGCCGCGCAACAGGTTCTGATAGAAATCCCAATGCGCGGTGACGTGGCGCTCAGGGTTCATCGCGACGAAGCCGGCGTGCTGGAGAAAGCCCGGATAAACTTTGCGTCCGACGCCCGGATAGTTCGAGGGCACCGTGTAGATTACGTTGTTCTCAAACCATGAGAACGAATGCTCGTTCGCAAGCGAATTGACCGATGTCGGGCTGCGTCGTGCGTCAATAGGGCCGCCCATCATGGTCATGGTCCGCGGTGTGTCCTCACCCCGGCTCGCCATCAGCGAAATCGCCGCCAGTACGGGCACGGTCGGCTGGCAGACGGAAATCACGTGCAAATCCTTCGCGCCAATGTGACGGATGAATTCCTGGATGTATTCCACGTAGTCGTCAAGGTGGAACTCGCCGTCTTCGAGCGGCACCATGCGCGCATCGAGCCAGTCGGTGATGTACACCTTGTGGTCTTGTAGCAGCGTCTTGACCGTGTCGCGCAACAGAGTGGAGTGGTGGCCCGACAGCGGCGCACACACAAGCACGATAGGCTCGGTCTTAAGTTCGGTGACGGTCGCGCTGTCGTCGGAAAAACGCTTGAAGCGGATCAGCCGGCAGAAGGGCTTTTCGATCACGATCTGTTCCACGATTGGAATAGCATGACCGTTCTTTTCGATCTGGTGAATCTCGAATTCAGGCTTTTCGTAGTCCTTGCCCAACCGGTAAAGCAGTTCATAGCCGGCCGCAAGCCGCGTGGAGCCCGGTACATAGGTGAGCGGGCTAGAAGGGTTCGTGAACGTCTTCGATGCCGCTTCGGCCCACGCCGTAAGAGGACTCAGCATGGCGCGCTGAAATTCGTGGAATTGATAGAGCATGTTCTACCCGTTTAAAACCGGTCGCGACCGTGTCCATTCGCGTGTCCGGCAGTTGGCCTCTATCGGCGACGACGTCATGCCAAGTCCGGTTGTTGGAGCGCCGGTTCCCTGCATAAAGTGAGTTGTTCGTTGTAACTGGTTATCGGCACGCGACGCGGTGAGCTTGATGCAGGTATTAGCAGGTACTAATTACCCCCCGCTGCACGCACACTCATTCGCCGCCCGACCAGCCAGATCCTCATCGATCATAGCCAAGAACCATGCATTGTGCAATGCAACATAGGTGTGGTTTACCGCCAATTGGCGTAAGTTATCGGTCAAAAAGTGCAATTTTTGAAAACACCTGCTGAGAATTGATCCCGTTGTATTACAAATTACTTTCTTCAGCTTTATTTTCTATTTCAGATTTGCCTTGGTCTGAACCGGGGTGGCCCATCGCTTTCGCCATCTCTTGCTCGTGTCGCATCAGGTTCATGCCTGTATGCACGAGCGCGACGTGCGAGAACGCCTGTGGGAAGTTACCTACCTGACGTTTTGCCACCGTGTCGTATTCCTCCGACAGCAGACCCACGTCGTTCGCCAAGCCGACTAGCCGTCCGAACATCGCATGCGCTTCGTCGTAGCGGTGTTGCAACGCGAGGTTGTCGACGAGCCAGAAGCTGCAGGCGAGAAACGTCCCTTCGCCGGGCGGCAGGCCATCGACGACTTCCTCCGTGTGATAGCGTTTCACCAGTCCGTCGTGCGTGAGATCGCGTTCGATTGCGTTGACCGTTCCGATCACGCGCGGATCGTGCGGCGGCAAGAAACCGAGCAAAGGGATCAGCAGGACGCTGGCGTCGAGCGCATTGCTCCCATAAGCCTGGACGAACGAATTCAATGTCGGATTCCAGCCCTGGTCGCATACCTGCGCATGAATGGCGGCGCGCAACTCGCGCCAGTGGTCAAGCGGCCCCTCAAGATTGAATTGTTCCGCGGATTTGATCGCACGGTCGTACGCCACCCACGCCATCACCTTCGAAAACGTGAAGTGCTGGCGGCCGCCGCGCGTTTCCCAAATGCCTTCATCGGGTTGGCACCAGACTGTGTCGAGGTGATCAAGCATGGCGCACTGGATCGACCATACGTTTTCATCGCCTTGCAACCCGCCCACGCGCGCGAGGTGCAACGCGTTCATGACTTCGCCGTAGACATCGAGTTGCAACTGGTTGACGGCGCCGTTGCCCACGCGCACGGGTTTCGAATTCTCGTAGCCCGGGAGCCAGTCCACTTCCCATTCCGGCAGGCGCCGCTCGCCCGCAATGCCGTACATGATCTGCAACTGATCGGGCGACCCGGCCATCGCGCGACCGAGCCACGCCCGCCAGGCGCGGGCTTCGTCGTAGTAGCCGCTGCGCATCATGGCGAGCAGGGTGATGGTCGCGTCGCGCAACCAGCAGTATCGATAATCCCAGTTGCGGGTGCCACCGAGTTGTTCAGGCAACGACGTGGTCGGAGCCGCGACAATACCGCCGGTCGGCTCGTAAGCGAGCGCCTTCAGCGTGATCAGCGAACGGCGGATGGCCGGACCCCAGTGGCCATCGATATTGGCGCGTCCCGACCATTCCAGCCAGAAGTTTTCCGTGCGGGCGAACTGCGTATGCGGATCGTGTTTGGGCGGCAAGCGCAAATGCGATTGCGAATACACGAGCGAGAAGGGCACGCGCTCGCCGGCCTTCACCGTGAATTCGGCGACCGTACGCATGTTTTCACCTTCCAGCTTGACCGGCGTGCGCAACACGCATAGATCGGGGCCGGCGATCATGCGCACGCCGCTGTCATCGGGAAGCTGGCTGACCCACGGGATCGACGCGCCATAGTCGAAGCGCAGCACGAGTTCCATCTTCATCTTCACCGTGCCGCTTCGGCCGACCACGATCCGCACGAGATCAGAGGCGCCGTTGCGAACCGGCATGAAGTCGATCAGCGACACGCGGCCGTCGGGCGTTTCGAAATCGGTTTCGAGAATCAGCGTGTCGCCGCGATAGCGCCGCGTGATGACAGGCGGCGGGGCGTCGGCGGGCAGATCGGGTGTGATCAGCCACCGGCCATGGTCGGGCGTACCGAGGAGCGCGGCGAAACACGCGCCGGAGTCGAAGCGCGGCCAGCAAAGCCAGTCGACGGACCCCTCCCGGGAAATCAGGGCGGCGGTGTGGCCGTCGCCAACCAGGGCGTAGTCCTCGATGAGTGCGGGCATAGGCGAAAGTAGGTTGTTTGTACCGGTTGGATGGATTAGCCGGACGGCTAGCGGATTGATTATGCGGCGCTTCGCTCGTTCGCGTCGAAACGGCGTGCTGCCGCCGGTTTGCGGTGATGGGGACGGAAGAGCAGCCCATCACCGCAAGGAGAACCGCTCCCAACCGTGTCAACACATCCTAGAATACCGAGATGCATCAGACGTTTTCATCGGGACGCATCCAGTGTCGCGAGAAGAATAAATCAAGGATCACGGCCTGTGTTTCAAGTTTGGCTTCGCCGGCGCACGCGGTTTCATGCGTTGGTCGCGAAGCTTTTTCGAGGACACTTAAAGTGAAAGACATGTTAAATCCATCGAAAGCCGACTGCATCGCCATTTTGTCGGCGGTGAGCCGACTCCCTGATCATGCAACGCTCGATCTCGACCGGCAGCTTCCCGGCCTGTCCCGCAATGGGATGAAAACCGCAGCCGCGTTCCTGAGCGAACGCGATTGTTTCAAGCAGCACCCCGATAGCAACGGCCATGTGGAGGTTGAAGGTTTATCCCTGCAAGGACGCTTGCGGCTCGAACAACTGGCCCAGGGATAAGCGCCGCACTGGGTTTGAGCCCAGTTTGATAGTGCGTCGTGTAAAACGGGCCGCGAACACATGGTTCACGGCCCGTTTCTTGCCGGTTTTCTTGTCCGGGCGGTTCGCGTCCCCGGGAATCATCGCCTGCGCCTGAATGCTTCATCCGACTCGCAATGCCGCGTATCGCGGGACCGCGCTCCGTCAGAAATGCACCGCGCCGACCCCGAACAAGCCGACAACACCGATCACAATCAAGTAGATTGCCACGATAAAGTTCAGCAGCCGTGGTGCGAGCAGGATCAGGATGCCCGCGATCAGCGCGACCAAAGGACCCACGCTTAAGTGAATATTCATTTTGACTCCTTGCGTTAGTTTGATTGGAATTGGAGTGGGACATGCGGGCTGCGGCGGCGCGAAGCCGCTGTCGCCGGGATGATGCTCAGCGTTTCACCTATAACCTGAAACAACTCGTCAGAACGAACGATCAGGAGGTCGTATGCATTTTGTCTCTTCCCTCTCGTCCCCGCGGAACAAGTTACCGCAATCATTGTGCCGGATCGGCAAACAATCGCGTAGTTCGGGTTTTCTATTGAGGGGACTCGCCGTCGGTATCGCCTCGATACTGTCGTTCCCTGCCATTCCATCGTTCGCGCAAGCTCCCGGCAGCGCGTCGGCCACGTCGTCATCGGCGAATGGCGCCACGTTCGACCTGCTAGTGGGAACCTATACCGGCAGCGGCAAGAGCCGAGGTATTTATGTGTATCGATTCGATGCCGACAACGGCTCGATCACACCGCTCGCCACGGCGCAGACGGTCAATCCGTCCTATCTGGTCGTGAGCCGCGATCGGCAACACGTTTATGCCGTGAACGAACTGCCTGGCGACAACGGTCCCGCCACGCAGCGCGGCGGCGTCAGCGCGTTCCGTTTCGATCCTCCGAGCGGCCGGATCGACTTCGTGAATAAGGTTTCCTCCGATGGCAACGATCCCGCCTACCTCGAAATTTCGCCGGATGACAAATATCTTCTCGCCGCGAACTATTCGGTTGCATCGGACCCGGGCGGCAGTTTCGCCGTCTTTCCGCTTGAGGGCGACCGCGTCGGCCCATCGGTGCTGACCGTGCATCACGACGGCAGTGGCCCCGTCAAAGGACGCCAGGACAACTCGCACGTGCATTCGACCGTGTTTTCTCCCGACGGCCGCTACCTCTTCGTACAGGATCTGGGCCTGGACAAGATCTATTCGTACCGATATACCCCCGATGGCAGCCGTGGCCTCTTTGGCCCGACTGACTCACGCTACGCGATCGTCAAGCCTGGGTCCGGGCCGCGCCATCTCATCTTCGACCAGGCCGGCAAACACGCCTATGTGACGACCGAGATGAACGCGTCGGTGCTTGTGTACAACTACGCCGATGGCAAGCTTTCGTTACAGCAGACTTGGCCGATGACCGCGCCGGGCTTCAAGGGCAAGATCGGCGGCGGTGCGATCCATTTATCGTCGGATGGCCGCTTCCTGTACGCAACCAATCGAGGCGACGTCAACGAAA
>NZ_JBAUSA010000437.1:0-2311 GCF_049581465.1 Caballeronia sp.
CACGCGCTCGGGGCGTGAAGCGGATCAGGGTAGCGTTCAACGTGGGATCCAAGCTAGAAACAGAGGAGCCGCGGGGGTAGCAATGAAATGGGCAATCGTACTGGCAGCTACCTTCGCGTCGCTTACCGCTTGTTCCGGAGACTGGATACACAATGACAATCGCGCAGGCGACGCTGAGCTTCAGGCGGCACAAGAGCAATCAAACGTCGGGTGCGTCGGACAGACGGCTTGTGAACGCGTCTGGAAGCGAACCAGAGACTATGTGGCCCGGCAATCGGCGACCCAGATTAAAAGATCAGATGACTCTGTCATTGAGACCGATCTGCCGCATGAGTTCGGTATCCTCTATATGTGGGCATCGAAAGAACCTTCATTGAATGATCCGAATGCGTGGGTAATCCGTCTAAAAGTGATGTGTCGCGGCATGTACAAAAGCGACGGGAGCCCTGGCTGGTTGTACGACAGCTGTGCAAGCCAGGTCGAGCAGGTTGAACGGAACTTCCGGCCCTACACAACGGGGGAGGATATTCATGGATCCGACACTTGATCAGCGTCAGGACCCCCTGAGTCCAGTCCAGGTAACTTCAAAAATCAATGCGGCCCAGACGTAAAACCCTTGCGGGCCGAACGGGACCAGGCTTTAGAAACCCAGTCCCGCCCGGCCCGCTGTTTTGCTTCAGGCTCGCCTACAGCGCGAGGTCGAGCACGACGCGGCCTTCGATATCGCCAAGGCGCATGCGCTCGAACACCTTGTTGATATTGTCGAGGCTGTCGGTGGATACGGTGGCCTTGACCTTCCCCTCTTCAGCGAAGATCAACGACTCCTGCAGATCGAGCCGTGTGCCGACGATGGAACCGCGCACGGTGATGCCGCCGAGCACCACATCGAAGATCGGCAGCGGGAAGTCCCCGGGTGGCAAGCCGTTCAGCGCGACCGTACCGCCCCGTCGCACCATGCCCAGCGCTTGCGAGAAAGCCCGTGGCGACACTGCCGTGACCAGCACGCCGTGTGCGCCGCCGATTTCCTTTTTGATAAAGGCGACCGGATCGGTAGTCTTCGCATTGACGGTAATAGTGGCTCCAAGACGCTTGGCGAGCGCGAGTTTTGCATCGTCGATATCGACTGCGGCGACGTTGAGCCCCATCGCTTTCGCATATTGGACCGCCATGTGGCCCAAGCCCCCAATGCCGGAGATGACGACCCAGTCGCCGGGCTTGGTATCGGTGACCTTGAGCCCCTTGTACACGGTGACACCGGCGCACAGGATAGGCGCGATGTCGACGAAGCCTATCCCCTTTGGCAGGTGGCCGACGTAGTCGGCATCGGCAAGCGCGTATTCGGCGAAGCCTCCATTCACCGAGTAGCCGGTATTCTGTTGCGATTCGCACAACGTCTCCCAGCCGCCGAGACAATGCTCGCAATGGCCGCAGGCGGAGTACAGCCAGGGTACGCCGACTCGGTCGCCGGCCTTCACATGCTTCACTCCGGCGCCGACCTCAGCAACATAGCCCACCCCTTCGTGCCCCGGTATGAAGGGCGGACTGGGCTTCAGCGGCCAGTCGCCCTCGGCGGCATGCAGGTCGGTATGACAGACCCCGCATGCCTTGATCTTGACGAGAACCTGCCCCGTGCCCGGCGTTGGCACAGGGACGTCCTCAATGTGCAACGGCTGGCCGAAGGCGCGGACCACTGCGGCTTTCATCATCTTGCTCATAGTCGATCTCCTTGTAGACGCATCGGGGGATGCGAACCTGTTTCTTGTTGCTCGCGGCCTCGGACCGAGACCGCTTTTTCGTGCGAGGCTAGTGCTTGTCCTTCAGAAGAACCCGAGCGGCTTCTGGCTATAACTCACCAGCAGGTTTTTCGTTTGCTGATAGTGGTCGAGCATCATCTTGTGATTTTCCCGGCCAATGCCCGATTGCTTGTAGCCACCGAACGCCGCGTGCGCCGGATAGGCGTGATAGCAGTTGGTCCACACGCGTCCGGCCTGGATGTCGCGTCCGAATCGATAAGCGCGCGTACCGTCGCGCGTCCACACGCCAGCGCCGAGCCCATAGAGGGTGTCGTTGGCGATTTCAAGTGCTTCGGCTTCGTTCTTGAACGTCGTCACCGACAACACCGGCCCGAAGATTTCCTCCTGGAAGATGCGCATCTTGTTGTGACCGCGGAAGACCGTGGGCTTCACGTAATAGCCGTTCCTCAACTCACCGCCGAGCGCATTGCGTTCGCCGCCGATCAACAATTCAGCACCTTCCTGCTTGCCGAGATCGATATACGACAGGATCTTTTCAAGCTGTTCCTGCGATGCTT
>NZ_JBAUSA010000438.1:0-1569 GCF_049581465.1 Caballeronia sp.
CGAAGGAGGCGGCGACGATCGTGCCGAAGATCATCAATAGGATCGGGCCCAGCTGATCGAAATTCAGCTCATTTCGCCAGTACAGAATCGCGAGGCAGCCCGGAATCAGGATGACGTTCGCGGTGAGGAAGTTGGCCGCGATCGCCGCGGATTCGTCATAAGCGCCGAACCATTTGCCGACCAGAGTGCCCCCTAAGGCCGAGGCCAATGGCACGGGAATCGCATAGATCCAGCTGCCGTGAAGAAAACTGTCCGACAGTTGGCTGAGATTTGAGGTGTCCTTGTCGCCGAGCTGGCTCCAAGCGACCGCCATCGCGCCAATGAACGCGCCGGCAAAACAGCCAAAAAAAGTCGCGCGCGAAATCGGGATCGGAACGCCGGCGAGCACCAGCGCCACCAGCGCGGCCCAGAAGGGCGAAAGGTTGAGGATTGCGGAGATAATGATCGGATGAGCGTTGCTGAGGCCGAAATTATAGAGCAGGAGGCCGGTCAGCCCGATGGCGAATATGATTCCCAGGTAGCCGTAGTTGATGGGCTTTCGGATCAAAGCGACGAAATCTCGGCGGCTTTTTGCCCGGCTCATCAACAAGGGAAGGGATACGAGCAGGGAGACCTGGGTCAGCGCGACAAACTGTAAAGTGTTGAGATGCTTGGCCGCCGGGAAGGAGAATGGCTCCTGCGTCGCGTATAGGAAGGCAGTGATGACCGAATAGAGGCTTCCAAGACGGTAATTGATCGAGGTTGCATTTTGAGACATACCCCGGCCCCCTTAGCCTGCAAACGGACAATACCTGCGGCTCTCGCTTCAGCTGCGGATCGGCGCGTGGACGCCGTTGACAGCACCTCGAGAACCGATCCTATCGAAGCCGATGACGATCGTCAGGATTCTCTTACTCTCGCTCGCGGCGATTGCTGTCCCTATTCTCGGCTTCGGCATGGATATTGAACCGGGTCTGGGCGCGCTCTGCGGCGGGCGCCCCTATGCGAGGGTGAGCGTTCCCAACGGCGCATCCCCCTATGTCGAACTGACCGCCGACGGCGTGCGCGGTCCGTTCTTGCTCGATTATGGCGCAACGCGAAGTTCGCTGTCTGCGTCGGCGTTCTCGGGGGCGGACGGATCGATGAGAACGGCGGCGATCTCGCTCCCAGGCATCGAAAAAGCCGATTTTCATCTCGCCCGCTATTACCTTTTGCTTCAACCGGGGAAAGGACAACTCGGAGTCATCGGCGACGACCTCCTGTCCCAGTTTACCGTCCAACTGACGGACGGCACTGCGTTCCTGAGCGCCGAGACGTGTCGACCCGAGGCGCTTCTCGCGCGGGGTTTCACCCCCGTCGCTCAGAACGGCTTTTTCTCTTCGGACTCCTCCAAGCGCGGCGCTCGCCTTCCCAACGTTCCGGTCGTTTTCTTGCGGCTCGGGGATGTTCGCGTCTGGGCGCAAATCGACACCGGCTACGAGGATTTCGTCTACTCCCGCTCGATCGACATCAACCAGGCTTTGTTCGACCGGCTCATCGGAAATGGCGCCAAGCTCGACCGGGTCCAAGACATCGACATCTGGACATGCG